>JBLHRW010000078.1:0-14925 GCA_047626445.1 Neolewinella sp. | reverse complement strand
TGGGTCACACCAGTCGATGACGGTGTAAGTACGAACGAACTTGTAAGTGAATGGGCAAGTAACGATGGCTTCGCCATCGGAGTAAGTAACACCGATGTTACATACAGCTTCACCGTCTACGAGTGGGAAGGTACGGTCGCCAACTACGAGGAATGGGAAGTCGTTAACCCGTGGTGCAGGGTAGTCAGCACGTGTTGGGTTAGCAGTTCCACACTGCTCGATGGTTACTACGTCTTCGATGTTGTCCGTGTCGAGGTCAGCAAGCGTTGGACGCTCGAAGGTGAGGTCGTAAGAAACAACGGTAGGGGCATTTCCTTCGCCGGCAGCAGATACGCAAGTAGAGATTTCGGTAGCTACGAAAGTACGCGTGATAACGATGTCATCACAGCTAGGGTCGTCACCGAAAACAACGGCGTCGCTTACACAAATCTGTAGTTCCTGCGCACAACCATCAGTGAAGATTGGTACTAGTGGAGCAATGCCACCAGCGAGGAGGCGTGCACGGAGTGCATTAGCCATAGAACTGGAGATGGTAGCGCCGTTGCTGGCGTTTACACGGTAGCAGCGGTCAACAGAAGTAGGCAGGGTAGCTGCGTTGTTACCGTCGAAGTCAACGCAAAGGAGAGTAACGTCATCAGGAACAACATCAGCTACAGGAGACGTCTTGTCTTCTGCGTTTACGATACCCCAAGAAGTTACAAAACCTGTAACCGGGATAGACAGATCAACCGGTGCAAAGCCCCAGTTGCTGATCCTTAGAATACTAGGCGTGTTATCAGCAATTGGCGTGAACCCATCATCAACGATGGCCATGACAATCGTGTAGCCGGCTTCAACCTCAAAAGATACTGAGCCACTCTCAGGCATATCAGTATCTAATACGATTTCAATCAGGTTTCCTTCGAAGTCAGTGAGAATGATAGCATCATCAAAGCCTGCGTCAGCACCGTTGTAGTCATAATCGAGTGTGACGGTACCTCCTTCTGTTGCTTGTATAGATCCTAGAGCGACCAACTGTACGCCAAAGTTGTCTCCAAGCGTAGTGAAAGTGATTGTTTCAGGATCGGTGAACTGGGCCATGCCGATATCGCCAGACAGGCCGATGGGGAAACCATCAACGTAGAAAGCTTCAAGTGTCCAGTTTTCAGGAGAGAAATCGCCAGTAAATCCCTCAGTATTCGCTGGAGAGAAGTCACGGATTTCAACTTTGTACTGGAATTCACCACAACCATCAACGATAGAACCGTTGGTAGGATTGTTATCCATTACTGTGATCTGGTAGTACTCGTCACCAGGAACTTCTCCGTCGCCATCGACGTCGAAATCACCAGTAAGGACCATTTCTGGAATAACGAGCGCCTGACACTCATCATTGAGTGTAAGGTTAATCCTTGCGATGTTCGCGAGGTTCACCTCGTACACCTGCGCTGTCAGCGTCATAGTGCCAAGAAGGCATAGAGCTAACATAAATAATTGTTGTACTTGCTTCATAAGATTACGATTAAAACGATAAAAAAATTGCCCTTATTAGAAGGGACTTAATATATGGTTACTCTTCATCAATCTCTGCGATTGATATAATTTAGGTTTCTTTTACCGCGTAAAGTTACTAAGATCGATTGGTATCCACCAAGGAGAAAATGAATTTTAAGAGAAATAATATCCTAAAAAGTAAACAAGTCAATGGCTAGAGACTTCACAGCAGGCATAACTTGCTTGTTCTCAGTAAATATTGCTCCTCCAACCTTTTATCTGCACCTGCGGCCGCGCCAAAAAAAAAACTGCCTTTTCCGCCTTGGAACTAAATGTAAAGCGGCCCGTTCGGAAATTTCCGAACGGGCCGCTTTAGGACGACGAGCTATTTTCGATAGCCTATCTTGGCTTAGAACCGGAGCGTTACCGTTTCACCGATTCCACATCCTACTTTGATCTTATCACCTTCGTTGTGACCACGCTGGAAGGCCTCACTCTTAATGGGCATAGAGCCACGGTAGTTAGCAATGCGCCGGTTGGCATCACCTGACACCTCACCATCGATGCGTTTGGCGTAGCTGTACTTATCCATTGCGGCAAGTACGGCCAAACGCTGCTGGTAAGCGTCGCCGCAGCTACTGCCCAAACGGGCGTAGATGTCACCGATCATAATATAAGGCTTTCCCCAGCTAGGGTTCAGTTTCGCAGCTTTGTTGGCATTAGTGCGGGCAGAACTGTATTGCTTTAACTTACCGGACTGCACAGAAGCGATCAGGTAGTAAGCCTTAGCTTTCTTTTCATCAGTTTCTGCACCCTCAATGGCGTCTTCGTAACGCTTGATGGCACCGGCGTAATCACCTTCATCCATAAGAATGCTGGCATCGTACAGCGGGTTGAGTCGGCGACGCTCAACTTCCTGCTCGTCTTTGAGATTGGCGTACATAGCATCGTAGGTAACCTGCACCGTTTGCACGTCGGCGTCGACGTCTTCACAGCCCTGCTCCTTGAGCTTGCTCAGGATGTACTTGACAATTTCGTAATCTTCCTTATTGTCCTCGAATTTTGGCATCAGCTCTCCCTTAAAGTAAGCACAGTCAAAAATCTGATCCGCAAACTTAAGAACTTCGAAGTCCAGGTTAGCTTTCGCATCCTCGTAAGACTTCTTATAAATGCCGCCTTTTTCAATATTGGCATCAGCGAACATGCTGGCTTTGTCATATAACGCACGTACCCGTCCATTGTCGATCTTCTCCGTTTCGAAGTAGTAGGCAATCAACCTTCCAAGCGGTGCCAGTACAATGTATTCAGTATCATCGCCACCTTTATCCATGGCCATCTCCAATACTTCGATGGCTTCCATACTGTACCCCTGGAGGTAGAACATATCGTAACCTTTGCGGCCAAGGAGGTAGGCCTCGGCATCCGGGTAACACTTCAGCTCTTCGTCGTAAAAAGCGAGCAGCTTATCCTGGTATTCCTTCTTTTTCGCCGCATTGGTGGCCTTAGCAGCTAGTGCACGGTAAAACAGGCGACCGTCCCGGTAATGAAAAGGGCGCTGGCCATCAGCTGCCGGAGCGATGGTGTAAGCGATCTCCCAGTTAGAGAAGGCATTATCGAATTCCTCGACAGACATAGTGGAGAGGTCCGTTTTGCCCTTAACGAAGTTGCGGTAAGCAACGTGGGCATTTTCGGCCTTCTCCTTTTCGGAAGAGTCGTTCCAGTTGGCGCATTGAGCGGTCAGTACGCTGGCCGAAGCACAGAGAACCAGCAGCAGGGCGATGGTACGAAGGAAGGTTTGCATGTTGGTTTTTTTAGTTGAGTTTACGTTTGAAGAACCAGGAGTTATCGTTAAGCGAGAAGCCCATGGTGAATTGTACATAGTTTTCGTCCAGGATGTCTGGAACGCCAAATTTACCAAATTCCACCGCAAGGTCAACAAAAGAGATTTGCTGGCGGGGTAAACGGAAAGGAAGCCCTAAACCAAAGGTGATGGCATTTCGTCTTGCCTGGACGTTGGCTCCGTCTCCTCCCTCAATGGTTCTGCCGTCCTGCTCGAGCCGGACACCGGCTCGGTAACGAATGCGCTGAACGAATTTACTGTAAGAGTTGGCATTCGGTATATACTGGATGCCAAATGCGATCCGATTGGCGTCTACGAGTTCATCAGGTTGTGCATCATTGCGGTAGTTACTGTAAGCACGGTTACCATATTCAACACCGACAAACAGGCGGTTAACATTCTCGTAGGCGACACCAAAAGAATACGTAGAAGGCAAGGTAAGGATGCCTTTTTGTCCTGTTTCGGAGATCAGAGTATCACGAACGAACAACTGGTTGTTCGGGCTAAAGCGACGAAACAGTGTGCTGGCATCGGTATTAAGGTCACGGCCTAGGTTACCGTTGAGACCAACGATGATCCGCTTTCCGTTGGGTAGCATCTCGCCTTTATCGTTCGCCGACTTGAAGTTGTAGGTGTACTGGAGGCCATATCCGAGGCTAGTTCCGTTAACGGCAATGTCTTCGACAAGCTCACTGGCCAGCGATTCGGTAATGTCCTCAAAAGTTACAACTCGGCTGTTGGTAATCTTACCAAAGTTGTAATTGACATTGAGTCCAGCAGATAAGGCCTTCCAGCGGAAGGCCGTCGACCAGGTAAAACGGTAGGTTCCGCCAGTCCCTTTGAGGGTATTAGAAGTCCGGCCGAAGTCCGGGCTATCCTCCTCTACCTCAAGATCGTAACCGACGTTATTTGCCGGCCGCAGTGAAAAGGCCATCCCGGCATTCCAAATATTTTGCTGCCGATCCAGGTTCAGGCTGATCGGATTACGAAGCGGAAAACCTAAAGCAAGATAACGCATGTTGCCCTGCCAGGTATTGGCACTTCCCTTACTGTCCGTCAGCTTGGCCGAACGGCCGAAACCTCCAACTTCGAAACTCGTCGATTGCAGACTGGCCAGGGACGCCGGATTTTCGATGTTGAGGTGAAAAGCATTTTGGTACGTACTTTCCACCCCTCCCATACCGCTCTGAGCGGCAAAGAACTGGTCGACGGGATTACCAAGGCCAAGGCGGCTGAGTGGACTGTTCAGCTTAGGCCGAATGTTAACAAAGTCCGACACCTGACTAAAAGCCACATTGCTGGAACCTCCGCACAGAAGCAGGAGTAGCAAAGGGAGCAGACTTGGTTTACGATTCGTTTTGAACATAGTAAGACAGTATTTGATTGAGCCCGCGCAGGACCAGATTGGGGTAAACACTAAAGGGAACACTAAGCTTTTCGGCAAGCCAGTCTGCATCTCCTCCGGTCAGAAGGAGTTGCAGATTGGGGAAATCGATCGACAAACGGTGGTACAAACCTTCTACTTCGTACACGAGGCCCATTTGCCCGCCATGACGAAGAGCCTTCTCGGTAGAAGTGCCGACCCTACCCTGGGTTAATGCAGGTTCGGAAAAAGGCAGCCTTGCCGTGAAGTGATGCATTGCCTGCAGCCGCATGCGCATCCCAGGGCTGATGTTTCCACCAAGATAGGTTTGCGTTCCATCGATCAGATCGAGGGTCATACAAGTGCCGGCGTCGACAATCAGCCTGGCCGGAGCCTTTTCAGGCGCGAACGCAGGTGCAGAAGATGGTTGCAGGGCAATGCTGCCCGCCACCACCGCAATACGATCCTGCCCTAGTGTCTCCATCGTCTCGTAGATAGAGGTAAAAGGAAGCGCCAGGTTGGGACTAAGCGCCAGGACCGTAAGTTGATCGGTGTTCCATTTATCCGTCCACTTAGTGGGTGGCACGTTTGCCACCGTGGAATAGATGATGTTTTTTACCCCATGGTTGGTTACCAGCCGGTCCGCTACATCCCATTCCTGGTCCGTAAAGCGGGCTACCGGCCCGATCAGCTCTCCGTCGAGGAAGACTGCGGCTTTAACCGCAGAATTGCCAATATCGATGGCGAGGTGGTGATCAGTGGTTGTGCCCATCACATGAAAGTCGGGTATAAGACGTAGGAGTTGGTGCCTAGGGTTCTTAAGCCGACGTTAAAAATTTTGATTAATGCTTAAAATGGCGAATTCCTGTGGTCACCATTGCCATATCTCTTTCATTACATGCGGCAATTGAGTCCTTATCCCGAATAGAACCTCCAGGTTGGACTGCTGCCGTCACGCCAGCTTCGTGGGCTATTTCCACACAATCGCTGAAAGGGAAGAAGGCATCGGAGGCCATTACGGAGCCGGCCACTTCAAATCCGAAGACGCCAGCTTTAACAATGGCTTGTTTAAGCGCATCAACCCGGCTGGTCTGCCCACATCCCATAGAGATCATCTGCCCGTCCTTAACTAAGGCAATGGTATTACTCTTAAGGTGCTTTGCACACTTATTGGCAAACACCAGATCGGTGACTTCCTCAGTTGTTGGTTTCCGGTCAGTAACTACGGTAAAGTCTTCTGCCCCCTCTGTTTTGAGGTCAGTGTCTTGAACTACGACACCATTAAGTAAGGTCTTGAAGCTCCGGGCCTGTTGATCCAGGTGGTGGTACTGCAATAGGATACGCTTACTTTTTTTACTCAGGACCTCAAGCGCGGCATCGGTAAAGTCGGGAGCGATGAGTACTTCGTAGAATAGTTTATCAATCTCCTGAGCCGTAGCCAGTTCAACCGGCTTATTGGTGATCAGGATACCGCCAAATGCGGAGACATTGTCTGATGCCAGGGCTGCTGCCCAGGCTTCCACCTGGCTCTTGCGTACTGCCATACCACAGGCATTAGTGTGCTTAAGAATGGCAAAAGCAGGGTCTCCGCTTTCGAATTCCCGCATTAGACCGACCGCAGCATCAATGTCCACCAAGTTGTTATAGCTGATCGACTTACCGTTCAGCTTTGTGAACATCCCTTCCAGCCGGCCGAAGAAGGCCGCCTTTTGGTGAGGGTTCTCGCCGTACCGAAGGGGCGTGGAGTGCATCTCGCTGACCTTGAAGGCTGGTAAGCCTTCGTCTTCATTGAAATAGTTGAAGATGGCCGTATCATAATGGCTACTTACCGCGAAGGCCCGGCGAGCCAGGTTACGGCGATCTGTAAGATCCGTTGTACCACCATTATTGTCCAGAATGTCCTGAATCGTAGCGTAGTCATCCCGGCTGGGAACGATCACCACGTCCTGGTAGTTTTTTGCTGCCGCACGGATCAGCGCAATGCCACCAATATCAATTTTCTCGATGATCAGCTCCTCTTCCTCGGTGTTAGCCACTGTTTCCTCGAAAGGATAAAGGTCTACGATGATCAGATCGATTTCTGGGATGTCGTACTTGGCAAGTTGGCCCAGGTGATTCGGCTCCCGGCGAGCAAGAATTCCACCGTGAACTTTTGGATGCAAGGTCTTCACCCGTCCATCAAGAATTGAGGGATAGCCCGTCAGGTCTTCTACCGGAATTACGCTGATTCCGCGGTCCCGGATAAAGGTTTCGGTACCTCCAGTACTATAGATGGTAACCCCTTGCTTATGCAGTGAATCGACGATGGGTCCTAGTCCGTCTTTATGGTAGACGGAGACCAGGGCCGATTTAATTTTCCTCTCACTCATAGAAGGCTTGCGGTTTTGAGGCGCAAAGGTAGGTAAAATAGTCTTGTGGTCTGATAATCCGGTAGTCTTGTAGCGGGGCAAACGCAAGCTCTTTAAGTAAAGCTTTCACTCGTTGGTTAGTCGTACGCTCAGAGGAAAACAATTTGTCTCCTCCAACAAGCTCTCTTTTGATTGTTCGAGCCTTACGGACCTACCAGACGACAAGGCTACCAGCCCACAAGATTACTTAACACCCAACACCCACCCCTCATGCCGGAGTACCCGCTTACGTTCTTCCTTAGTCAGTCCTTCGGGCCCCGCCAGCCAATTCACCAGCTTACCCGATGCTTGTTCTGACTGCAACCACTTGACGTAGGCCCTCACTTGGGCACGATCCACAATTTTATCCTTACCGCTCAGCGGAAGAAGGCTCGGGTATATTTCCGCATGGATCACCGTTGGCCCTTTTGGCAGATTCTTTGCAAATTTTGTCTCAAAGGGCCATACGCGGCTATCTTTTGCCAGCTTTTGGTTTTCGAAGCAAAGTACATTCACTCTCGGAATGCCCAACAGTGCCTGGCTGCCAACGCTCCCAACATAAGCCAGTTTCCAGCCTGGTTGCATTTTCGGCACCCTGAGTTCCACCAGCCTTTTTTCAGCCAGCACCGCCCTTTTATTAATGACTGGGTAGCTGAAGTCCTTCTTTGCCCCCAGAAAGATACCACTCTGACCAATCGGCACCCCCCAAAAGGGGCCACTCCCAACGCTAATTCGCCTATTCAACTCTGCACCAACCGTAAATCGGTTATTCTCATTATTGGGCTGGTCTAGGATCAAGCGCGAAATAAGGTTCCATATCCGGTTCCATGTCGGTTTTTTTTTCAACTTCAGGGCTTTAGCTAAGCCTTTAGGGTAGCCCAAAACGAAGTCCCAGCCAACGAATACCCGCTTACCTGCTTTATGCAATTTCTCCAATCGCCGGGTAACAAAGTCGATACAAGCCTGCCGGGTACGAAAATACCGAGCAGTGACCCTGCCTGAAGCACTCCCCTCCCCTACCCAAATGGCATCTTTCGACGGCCGGGCGGGGCTCGGTCGATTGCGAGAACTCCAGTCAATAACAATAAAATGATCGAATGCTTGCAAAATATCTGGCTTAAGTGTTCGTATGGCATAACGTGCCTGATGAGCTTCGCTGCTGCCTGCGGCGGTGAAAACGAGTGGTCATGGTGTTGTGCGAGAAAGAAAAGTAAAAACATAGCCGCAGCTATAGTTTTGACTCACTGACGGAGCACAGCGCCGCGAACGCCGATTGTAAATCGGGAGGTTGTTCTTTTATGGACCTTAAGCCGCCGAAGGTACTTTGCGTTAACTAAAAGTAAAGAGAAAGCAATGTTATTTTTGAGCGTCTAAACACCTATTGCCTATGCCGTAACGCCGTATAATGCTTCTTTTTTAGTAACTACTTCCTTAGAAGTCAGGTAGTCATCGTACTCGAGCAAGCTGTCAATCATTCCTCCCGGAGCAATTTCGATGATCCGGTTGGTAGATGTTTCTACCAGTTTATGGTCATGGCTGCTCATGATGAGATTGCCCTTGAAGTCCACTAAGGCGTTGTTCATAGCCGTGATTGATTCCAGGTCCAGGTGGCTGGTAGGTTCATCAAGCAGCAGGAAGTTAGGAGAATGGAGCATCATTTTGCTCAGCATACAACGTACTTTTTCTCCACCGGAGAGTACGCTGGAGTCTTTGTGCACTTCTTCTCCGGCAAACAACATCCGCCCCAAGAAGCCACGGATAAACTGTTCGTCCTTATTCTGCGAGTATTGGCGCAGCCACTCCACCAGGTCGAGGCCATTAGCCTCTTGAAAATACCCCTCGTTTTCGTTTGGTAGGTGCTGAGAGTTAATTGTTTGTCCCCATTCAATCGTACCGCTATCTGCTTCGGTTTCTCCGGCCAGTATTTCGTAAAAGGCAGTTAGTGCGACTGCTTCACGGGATAGCAGGGCGATCTTGTCGCCGCCGTTCATCGTGAAGGAGATATCGCTAAACAGCACCGTTCCATCCGGAGACTTCTTGCTCAGAGCCGTTACCTTCAAAATCTGACTTCCCGGTTCACGCTCAGGTTGAAAGGCAATAAAAGGGTACTTCCGCGAGCTCGGCTGAATGTCATCAATATTAAGCTTCTCCAATGCCTTTTTCCGGCTTGTTGCTTGCTTGGATTTAGATGCATTGGCCGAGAACCGCTGAATGAACTCCAGCATTTCGGCGCGCTTCTGTTCCACCTTCTTGTTCTTATTCGCCCGCTGCTGCAGCGCGAGTTGGCTGGATTCGTACCAGAAGGTATAGTTGCCGGTGTAGATGTTAGCCTTTTGCCGGTCGATGTCAACGATGTGAGTACACACCATATCGAGGAAGTAACGGTCGTGACTTACGATGATGATCGTATTCTGGAAGTCCGCCAGGAAGTCCGCCAACCAGTGCACCGTCGTGGCATCAAGGTCGTTTGTAGGCTCATCGAGTAGGAGCATGTCTGGGTTACCGAAAAGTGCCTGCGCCAGCAGCACCTTCACTTTTTCCGGCCCACTGATTTCCTCCATCAGTTTATAGTGCAGGTTCTCCTTGATGCCCATATTAGACAGCAATTCTGCAGCGTCGGAGTCAGCCATCCAACCGCCCATCTCACCGTACTGGTTTTCCAGCTCTGCCGCGCGCATACCGTCAGCATCCGTAGCGTCGGGGTTCATGTAAATGACGTTCTTCTCCTGTTCAATACCGTACAAAATCTCGTGCCCCATCTTTACCGTATCCAGTACGGTGTGCGCTTCAAAACCAAAGTGGTTCTGGCTCAGCACGGCCATCCGGTTTCCCTTTTCCAGGGCGATATGACCACGAGTGGGGTCCAGTTCACCGGAAATTACTTTAAGGAAGGTCGACTTACCAGCGCCATTAGCGCCAATAATACCATAACAATTACCGTGGGTGAACTGCAGATTGACCTCATTGAAGAGGACACGTTTTCCAAATTGTACAGTTAGATCATTTACATTTAACATATGGCGGAGCATTTAGCGGCCGCAAAATTACGTATTTTTCTTTTGGGGTTGGAGTCCTTGCTTATAGTGTGCACTAATTCCGAATAGGTAATAGGGAACTATTACTGTTTTCCAAGCGCAATTAGAGAGGATAAGGGCGCGGTCGCAGGTGCAAAGCAAGGGAAACATGGCTAAAAAGAACAAGGTTGAGATCGCTTACCACGGCCATGAGCAGCAAACGCCTGAATTTTGGAATACAGCCCTGGCGCAATCGAAAGGCAACGCCATGAACCCAGACATGGGCCACTACATTGCAGCAGGCAACGACCAACCGCTTGATTTAATCCGGAAGCATTATTGTCGCATCTCCAGTATACACGTGAAAGACAGGACGACCCCAGCCAATGGCCGAAAAAACCTGATGTGGAAAAAAGGAGACACGCCCATTGAGGATATTCTTGCGTTAATGCAGGATAGTAAGTACCGTTTCCCTGCCACTATCGAATTGGAGTACACTATTCCTGAAGACTCAGACGCCGTAAAGGAGGTAGCACGCTACCTTGATTTTTGCCAGGAACGCTTGCTAGATAACAAGAGATAATTAAGGCTAGTACAGGGTAACCGATGTTTCGGCCAACCCAAATTGCTTCCTTGAACCTTCCCATGCACCTGCGCGCCGCCGCCCAAATAAAAAGCCCCTTACCTCCGGTGAAAGAGACAAGGGGCTGATTACTGAGTGACAGGAAGCATACTTAGTTAACGATCACCCGGTGAGTTTCCGTCTGATCACCGACGGCCATGCGCACGAAGTACACACCAGCAGGTACGCCGGATGATGGAAGGTTGACTACACCAGCGCCTGGTTGCAGGAAGATACGCGGCCCTACTACGTTTCCACGGATATCAATAAGCTGAATGCTCACGTCACCCGGGCTGTTGGTAGCGTCCGTCATTTCAACGTGGATCATGCCCTCACGCGCCGGGTTCGGGAAGATCCGTCCCAGAGAGGTAGTACTTCCGGCGAGTTGCAATTCAACAACGTTAGAAATTATGTCTCCGTAAACCAGATCGATCATCCGAACGCGGTAGAAGGTCCTGCCGGCAAGTGGGCTGACGTCCTCCTGGCGGAACATCGCCATATCGTTACCCGAAACAAAGGCGGGAACCGACACATCGGCAATGGGAAAGAACGAACTACCATCAACGGAACGTTCCAATCCAAATTCGTAGTCGGTACCATCGAAAGGTACTTGCCACTCGATGGTCACCTCACGGGCCTGGAGGTTGTTCACAGCACCGTTGGCCGTCAGGTTACCACCACATCGGTTAGGGTTGTTTACCACCGCAACGTTAAAGACGCGGGTGCTCGTACAACCATTGCGGGTAACGGTGAGTGTGCCGCTGAAAGAACCGAAGGTCGCCCAGGTCGTAGCGACAGTTGGGGTGGTAGCACTTTCCACACTGGAAGAACCGGTAAAGCTCCAAGAGATGATCGCTCCGTTACCGGGGTTTACTGCCTGGAAGATGGCTTCCTCGCCAACACAAACTACGTTCGGGCCACTGATTTGGGCCACCGCATCATCTCCAACTTCAACCGTAAGGACGTTGCTCTCAAGGTAGTTACAGTTGTCCCTACGCACACAGCGGGTAAAGTAGGTCGTCTCGTAAACTGGTCCGGGTGCGTAATTCGGGCTGTTGGAATTTGGTAGTGCCTGCCAGAAGGTAATGTTCTGGCTCGGGTCTTCCACGTTAAACATCCAGAGGTAATGAATCTCTCCTTCACCACCGGTGGCAGGAGCGATCTCTACGAACGGCTGCGGTACGTTACCCGGTCCACAGACTGTCTGGCTAGACGCGACCGTTCCAGGGTTAGTGATGTTAGCAATACACGGAACGATGAAGCCTGCGTCAATGGTCAGGTTCATCTCATCGGGGCCGACGGTATAGAAACCTGTCATCATCATCTCTCCCACAATGTCGCTGTCCGTTTCATCATCACCGGAGTCTCCGGTCGTTGCGAAGAAGCCATCCGGCGCGTCAAAGGTCACCTTGTAAGTACCGGGAGGGACGAAGAACATGTACATACCTGTTTCATCGGTAAAGGCCATGTCCATGTAGGTGCCGTCCTGGCTGGTCACAATGGCTTTAATACCTTCGACGCCTGGTTCACCTGGGTCCTGCTGTCCGTTGCCGTTGGTGTCCTGCCAAACGAAGTCACCGATTGTGGCGGGGCACTCGTCAATGATGATTATACTGCGTTCGATGCTTGGGACACACTCGTTCTCATCATCCGGGATAAAAGTGCCTTCGATGACACTCTCTCCGAGCGGTAAAGTTGAAGGATCTAATTCGGTAGCGGGAACGCCATTGATGGTAAAGGAAGCTGTACCCGGCAGGTTATCCCCGTTGAGTAGTCCGAAGGCATCGAGTGCAAAGATGTCATCGAAAGTGCACAGCACTTCCGGCGGTAGTTCGACGAAGCGAACTTCGGGATAGAAACACTGGTTTCCGATTTCAAGCGTATAAACACCGTTGGTCAGAACAGTGGTGTATTCAAAGCTATCGACCAGCAGGAATTCCAGAGAGTAGACCGCTACGTTTCCGTCCCGAATTTCCGTCTGTGGGACCAACGTACCTACCGGAATCGGGGTAGGAGCGAGTGGTGGATCAGGGCTGTCCAGGAAGAACATATTTGTGCTGGACAAGATGGTCCAGGTTTGTCCGGGGCTAGCCGTTACCTCCAGCACCTCGGTGAACTGTCCGTCAAAGTCGGTCGTGTTATTGTTTAGACAATTACAGGGGTCGGCGATGGCTCCTCCCGGTTCGGCGAAGAACCCGGCATCGACGGACATGTTGAATTCGCCAGAGGCAAGGGTGAATTGTTGGGTCATACCGCCCAAAGCGGGATCACCGTCACTGTCAGTAGCATCATCACCGGTGTTTGCCAGCGTACGGATACCTCCCGGTGGTTCAGGAAAAAGCACGGAGTAAGTTCCAGGCTCGAGCCCCATGAAGGAGTAAAAACCATCTAGATCTGTTCGGGTGGAATCGATGATAACACCAGCCTCATTTTTCAGGTATAGGGGGTAGTCGAAGATACCAGGTTCGTTAACCTCCACCAGGTTGCCAGATTCGCCAATATCCTGCTGGCCGTTCACATTGAAGTCCTCCCAGACAAAATTACCAATACCTGACAGGGCCCGCAGCGTGCTAGTACATTCGGTCGTACAGCCAGCAAAGTCCGTTACAGTAACGGAATAAGTACCGGCAGCCAGGCCACTGATGGTCGAAGTAGTTTCGTTGTTACTCCAGAGGTAGGTGTAGGGCTGGGTGCCACCGTCAACATTGACGGAAAGTATACCATTAGTACCGTCGGTGGATTGCTGATCGACAATAACTTCACAAGTCAGGTCGGGCAATTCATTGAGGACAATACCTGAAGTTATATTTGAACAACCACTTGCATCGGTCACCGTGACCGTGTAAGCCCCTGCGGGGATGTCATCAATTACGCTTACGAGCGCACCGGTGCTCCACAGGTAGGTGTAAGGACCAGTTCCGCCGGAAGGAAATACCGTAATGGAGCCGGAGCTGGTACCACCACAGACAATATCGAGATTAGTAATGGACAAGCGAATCGGGTCCGGCTCGGTCACCTCGAAGGTGGCCACGCCCATACATTCGTTAGTATCGGTTACTGTTACGCTGTAAGAACCGGCGGGGACGTTGGCCAGGTCTTCGTTGTTAGTACCGTTGCTCCACATGAAAGCATAAGATCCTGAGCCACCAGAAACAATCAGATCAACACCACCGGTGCTTTCGCCATTACAATCTACGGGCATTACGGTGCCGTCAAGGAAGATTGGATTCACCGTTCCAACGTTATAGGTCTGCACCAGTACACATCCGTTGGCATCTGTAACGGTTACGGTATAATTACCCGCCGCAAGGTTTATGATGTCTTCAGTCGTTGCACCGTTGTTCCACAGGAAGGTATAGGGTGACGTGCCTCTTTCTGCCGTCAGGTTAATGGCGCCGGAGGTCTCCCCCTGACAAGCGACAGTAGTAATCTGGGCAAATCCATTGAGCGCGAGTGGCTCATTGACGGCAACTGAAATTGATTTTGTACATCCGCTAGCGCCAGTCACCGTAAGCGAGTAGGTTCCAGCCGTTAGACCGCTCAAACTTTCAGTAGTAGCGCCGTTGTTCCACAGGAAAGCATAAGGCTGGGTTCCTCCGTTGGTCGTAACGGCGATAGCACCATCGTCGCCTCCACCACAATTAACGTTGGTCGGCGTTACAGAGAGCGTAAGGTCCGTAGATTCGGTAACGATGAAAGTGGCTGTTGCGTTACAATCATTACCATCGGTAACAGTAACGCTGTAGCTGCCAGCAACCAGGCCGCTTAGGTCTTCGGTTCTAGCACCATTGTTCCAGCGATAGATGTAGGCGGGCGAACCTCCCGTAACGGTGAGGTTAATAGTACCGTTGCTATCACCAAAGCAATCAACATTAGTAGGTACACCGCTGAGGGTTATGCTGGTCGGTTGGTTTACGTTATAAGAAGCTACCAGGTTACAGTTGCGGGCATCGGTTGCGGTCACGGTATAGCTACCGGCAGCGAGGTTATTTCGGATACGGCTGGTAGATCCATCTGCCCAGGCGTAGGTATAGTTAGGGGTGCCGCCGGAAGCGGTAACGACAATACTGCCAGAGGCATCACCATTACAGGCTACGTTGGTCACGTCGCCCTGGAGGTCAAGTGCCGTTGGCCCAGAGATGGTAACGGAGATATTGGCGGTACAGTTATTAGCATCAGTTACGGTAACGCCATAAATACCAACGGAAAGCCCCGTCCGGTCTTCT
>JBLHRW010000077.1:0-14946 GCA_047626445.1 Neolewinella sp. | reverse complement strand
ACAGTCACCCCAGACGAAGCGAGTGCGCAGCACGAACGAAGTCCGGGGATATCACCTCCCTGACCGCGTAGCGGTCTCACAATAGTTACCCCGGACGCAGAAAGCGGCGCAGCCGCGAACGCAGTCCGGGGAGGCGGGCGAAGCCCGCAAAACAAAAACAAATGAAAATACTAATCCTAGACAACTACGACTCCTTCACCTACAACCTCGTCCAGTACATCGAAGAGGAGACCGGCGGCCCGGTAGACGTGTTCCGCAATGATGAGATAAGCCTGGACGAAGTGGCCAACTACGATCTCATCGTCCTGTCTCCCGGTCCGGGCGTGCCAGCGGAAGCCGGCATCATGGCGGAGCTGATCAAGCGCTACGCCGGAGAAAAGGCAATTCTGGGCGTCTGCCTGGGCCACCAGGCCATCGGCGAGGCTTTTGGCGGGAAGCTGATCAACCTGGAGCAAGTCCACCACGGCATTGAAACGGAGATGACCAGAACAAAAACGGATGATGTGGTATTTACTAGCGTACCGGAGAAATTCAACGCCGGACGGTACCACAGCTGGGTCATCGACCCAGCAACAATGCCGGAAGAACTGGAGATCACCGCTACCGGTGAATATGGTGGTGTGATGGCTTTTCAACATCGGGAGTTCCCGATCTTTGGCGTTCAGTTTCACCCGGAGAGTATCATGACGGAACACGGCCGATTGATGATTCGGAACGTGCTGAATTTTGTGTCTCCAGTGGCAGCGGGACAGTGATCACGGATTGCTTTTAAACGCTTTTCTTGCACCTGCGCCCGCGCCCTGATAAGTGTACAAGTGTACTTATACATCCCGCTGAGATACGTATGAGTGTACTTATGCATCCTTAAAAACTAAGCTAAGTAGCCCAAAGTATATAACCATGACAAAGAATCTCCACATAGACGTAGACGAACGCGGCTACTACGGCCGCTTCGGCGGCGCCTACATCCCCGAAATGTTGCACCCCAATATCGAGGAATTGCGCCTGAAGTACCGCAAGATGACGGCGGATCCCGAATTTAAAAAAGAGTTTGATGCCCTGCTGAAAGACTATGTCGGTCGACCAAGCCCGCTATATTTCGCTAAGCGATTGAGTGCTCATTATGGCACCAATATTTACCTGAAACGGGAAGACCTCAACCATACCGGCGCCCATAAGATCAACAATACGATTGGTCAGATCCTGGTCGCGCAGCGCCTGGGCAAAAAACGGATCATCGCCGAAACAGGTGCCGGTCAGCACGGCGTAGCTACGGCTACCGTTTGCGCTTTGGTTGGCGTTGAGTGTATCGTGTATATGGGAGAAGTGGACATCGCCCGACAGGCACCAAACGTAGCCCGGATGCGCATGCTGGGGGCCGAGGTTCGTCCTGCGCTGAGCGGTTCGCGCACCTTGAAAGATGCCACCAATGAAGCCATCCGCGACTGGATCAACAACCCCGAGGATACCCACTACATCATCGGTTCCGTCGTTGGTCCACACCCATATCCAGACATGGTCGCCCGCTTCCAATCCGTCATTTCCGAAGAAATGAAATGGCAGCTACAGGAGAAGATTGGCCGGGATTATCCCGACGTCATCGTCGCCTGTGTCGGCGGCGGAAGCAACGCTGCCGGGGCCTTCTACCACTACCTGAATGACGACCGCGTACGCCTGGTCGCCGTAGAGGCTGCCGGCCTGGGCGTAGACAGCGGAGAATCCGCCGCTACTTCCGTACTAGGCACCGAAGGCATCATTCACGGCGCCCGGACACTATTGATGCAAACGGAAGACGGACAGGTCATCGAACCCTATAGCATTTCTGCCGGGCTCGATTATCCTGGCATCGGCCCGCTCCATGCCTTCCTGATCGACTCTAAACGCGCCGAAGCCATTAGCGTGACCGACGATGATGCGCTCGCAGCAGCCTTGTTTACCGCTCGTACCGAGGGCATTATTCCCGCACTCGAAACGGCCCACGCTTTCTCCGCGCTGGACCAAATGGCCTACGGCCCGGATGATGTTATCGTCGTTTGCCTCTCGGGGCGGGGGGATAAGGACTTGGCGGCGTTTACTACCTACCTCGACGGGATTGAAGGGTGAAAGTAGGAAGGGGAGAAAGGGCTGCCGAACGCTGGAGCTCGCTGCGCTCGTTAATTCACGCATTCTCCTTTTCTTAATTCATTTCCACACGAGCGCAGTGAGCTATTCCTTGCGGTAGTCCCTTTCTCCCTTCTCCCTTTACTTTCTTTTACCTTTCAATATTATGAACAGACTAACCAACCTCTTCCAAACCCAAGCCCAAGACCTTCTAAACGTCTATTTTACCGCCGGCTATCCAAACCTCGACAGCACGGTAACCATCATCCGTAACCTGGCGGAAGCCGGGGCGAACCTGATCGAAGTAGGCATGCCCTATTCCGATCCGATGGCGGACGGAGAAACCATCCAGAAATCCAGCATGAAGGCCCTGCAAAATGGGATGACGCTGGATACCCTGTTTGTACAATTGACAGAAGCCCGGCAACATACCGAGATCCCGCTGGTGCTGATGGGCTACTACAACCAGGTGATGCAATACGGCCCGGAACGCTTCGTCAAAGCGGCCAAAGCCGCTGGCGCCGACGGCCTCATCCTGCCAGACCTGCCAGTATTCGAGTACGAACAGGAATTCAGGGCCATCGCTGAGGCACACGATATGCAGGTGACCTTCCTGATCACCCCACAAACCAGCAATGAACGAATTGCTCAGATCGGGAAACTCAGTACCGGCTTCATTTACGTGGTCTCAAGCAGTAGCATTACGGGCAAAAGCGGGGACATCACCGAGGGACAGAAGGCTTACTTCGCCCGCATTGATGCGCTTGACTTGCCGCAACCTAAATTGATTGGCTTCGGCATCAGTGACGCAAAGAGCTTCCGCACGGCCTGCGAATATGCCAATGGTGCCATCATTGGGTCCGCTTTTATCCGGGCACTGAAGGATGTGGATGATGTAGGAGCTGCTACCAGGAATTTCGTGGAGGCTATCTTGGAGCCAGTTAGTTGAGGCGGACAACCCGAAAACTCGACAACCCGAAAACTCGACAACCCGACAACTCGATAACCCGACAACTTGACAACTCGACAACTAATTGTTATCGGCGGCCCCACCGCCTCCGGAAAAACCACCCTGGCCATCGACCTCGCAAAGCATTTCGGGACCGAAATCATCAGCGGAGACAGCCGGCAGTTTTACCAGGAAATGGAGATCGGAAACGCTCGGCCTACGGCGGAAGAATTGGCCGCTGCAAAGCACCACTTCATTGCCGATCGGAGTGTATTGGCGCCACTCACGGCTGGGCGGTTTGCCGAGGAGGCACTGGAACGTCTGGATACCATTTTTCGGGACCACGACAAGGCGGTTCTGGTAGGCGGAAGCGGCTTGTATTTACGCGCATTATGCGAAGGGCTCGACGAATTTCCGGAGGTGACCGATCAGGCGCGGACGCAGGTGCAAAAGCTGTTGGAGGAGCAAGGTTTGGAAGGCCTCCAGGCGGAGCTCGAACGACTGGATTTAGCGTACTTCGCCACCGTCGATCAGCAAAATGGCCGGCGATTGGAACGGGCGCTGAAGGTCTGTTACTCCGCAGGCAAACCCTATTCTTCCTTCCTCGGCAATCGACCTAAACGCCCCTTCAACTGCGTTTATCTAAGGACCCACCCACCCCGGGAAACCCTCTACCAGCGGATCAACCACCGGGTTGATCTAATGGTCTCTGCCGGCCTGGAAGCTGAAGCTGAAAAGCTGTTGCCACACCGTGAACTTCCGGCCTTGCGAACCGTCGGTTACCAGGAATGGTGGCCCTGCTTCTCCGGTGAATACACCCAAGAACATGCCATCGAACTCATCAAACAGAACAGCCGACGTTACGCCAAACGTCAGGTGACTTGGTTTGGCCGGGGGGAGCAGTATACTGCCGTTTCCGGGCTGGAGGAGGCGTTGAAAAGCCTTGGGGTAAATTAACCACTAAGACACTAAGACACTAATATTTACACTAAGGAAAGAACGGTTATCATTACTACTTTGATAAGTTGAGCACCAACTCAAACAAGGCTACGAGCGCAGCGAGCACCTAATTGCGGCAGCAAAATCGCCAATCGTGACTCTCCAATCGAGAATCGAGAATTCAACGAGCAAAGCGAGCTCTCTCTAGCGGCAGCCAATCGCATATCCTACGAACGCAGCGAGCATCCCCTGCAACCTGCAACCTGCAACTTGCAACTTGCAACTTGCAACCTGCAACTTGCAACCTGCAACCTGCAACCTGCAACTTGCAACCTACTGCACAGTAAACAATACCTCTTCCACTCCAACCACCTGATCTGAGAGCCATACCTGTCGGCTGCCCTGGCTGAGGAAACTACTGCCGTAATAACACTCCTTTACACTCTTATGGCCGTCCTGGTGCGTAAGTATCAATCGTGCGGTGCCATTACTGACGGCTTGCCAGCGCCCCGCAGCCTGCGGTAATTTGTAAGCACGGGTAGGCCCCTTATTTTCGGCGGCAATCACGACCTGCTCATCTCCCCGCCGCAAGCGCGTTAAGGTGCGCCCATTTCCAGGAACGTACAAACCGCTTTCCTGCACGGAAAGGGGACGGAATGATTTGGTGGCCGGTTCAAACAGCAAACAGATCCCGTTGAGCGCGTCGATTCGTCCGCCTCCGGTTTCGGTACCGAAATCGTTGCCGATCGCCACGATGTCTTCGTAGCCATCTTTATTCAGGTCCACGGTCGTGGCCGCAAAAAGTGGTGCCAGTTGGGCAGTCGCCGGTAGCTGGTGAAAGCTGAAATTACCATCGCCCAGGTTCTCGATCCATACCGACCGCAGGAAGTTGGCTTTAAGAGCCGTGAGTTCTTTGGTTGGGAAATCAGTCAGAAATTGGAGCATGGTAACTTTGCCAAAATCGCCGTGCAAGGGATACACGTCCTTGACCATAATCAGTTGCTTCTCCGTGTCCTTCCGCTGGAAGTGGGGGTACTCGCTTGAGGTGCCATCTTTGTTCATCGCCCGGTCACTGAGTAGGAGGTCATAGCCTCCGTTTCGGTCAAAATCCGCGCCGTACAGGCCAACGAAGTCTGTACCGTTTTGGTGGTAAAGGTGGTTGCCCCCATAGTTGGTGGCCACGTAGTCTATGTCACCATCCTGGTCAAAATCAGCGCCAGTCAGCCCGTTCCACCAGCCTACGTTTTCCTGGAATAGGGTAGGGGTGCTTTCGGTCAGGACACCCTGGTCGTTGTGGAAAAGCAGGAGGGGCATCCCCTGGCCGGCCACCATCAGGTCGATCCAGCCGTCATTGTCGTAATCAGTGAATAGCGCGTCGGTAACCAGGCCGAGCTTTTGAAAGGTTTCTGGATTACTAAGCGTGAATTTTCCCTTGCCGTCGTTGAGTAGTAGGTAACTGTCAACCGGTTCGGGGAAACGGGCCGGCGTGAGCCGGCCGCCAACAAACAGATCGAGATCACCGTCCTGATCAATGTCTGCAGCCCGTACGCAAGAAGAGGAGTTTTTTATAGCGGGCAATGCTGCAGTAGCGTGGGAGAACTTCCCACTGCCGTCGTTGATCATTAGCCGATCGAGGTAATCGTCGCTCGAAATACTTAACTCGCTTCCTCCGGAGGCAAGGTAGAGGTCGGCGTCTCCGTCACCATCGGCATCGAAGAAGAGGCTGCCCATCTCTTCGGGCCCTTTGGGAATCTCCATGGCGGAGGGCTCGGCCACGAAACTGCCGTCGGCTTGCTGCAGGAGCAACTCTCCGGCATAAAAATGGGAGCCGCTACGATACACATCATCCAACCCATCCCCGTTCACGTCAGCAACGGCTAAACCGGGACCGTATTCCGAAAGCAAATGTGGGAGAAGAGGCTGCACGTTGAAATCAATGAAGAGGCTGTCTTTATGTGGCCCGAAGGCAGCCACTACTTCAGGGGCTTCCGTAAGTAAAGTTGCTCCGGTAGGATCAGCTGCGTCACCAATGCCGGGCTGTTTTCCTGTCGGCCCTTCAATGGTCATTAACTGATTTACGCCGTTTATCGGATGACGGGACTGTCTTCCATCTGACCAAGTAACGTTTAGGTTGCGTACCTTCTGGATGCCCAGGCCGAAGTGCAAATCCTGACTCACACTCGATAAATATCCCCGAACTGGATTCTGGTAGGCAGAGGCCAGTAATTGTCCACCTTCTCCCAATAAATCTACCCGGGCACCGATGGCCGCCGTGTTTTTATCTGTTTGTTTGAGGCGAACGGCGAGGTAGTCGCCGGTCGGCTCGTCACCGTCTCGGAGGGTGTTGCGATACAGGAAGCATTTGTCGTTGATGTTGTTGACGACGTAGTCCAAGTCTCCGTCACCGTCCAGGTCGGCGTAGATCGCACCGTTGCTGTACGATGGTTCGTCGAGCCCCCAGTCCTTGGTTACCTTAGTGAAGGATGGGATGTCCTCTCCATTGTTGGCGTAGGCGTAGTTGGCAACCTTAACAAAAGGGATCTTTGGTAAGAGCATTTCCCGGCTGGCAATATTGCCTACAACCATATTGTAGTCCATGAAGTCATGGTCGGTCACATCCTTCGGGAAACCGTTCGAGATCAACAGGTCACGGTCGCCGTCGTTGTCGAAGTCGGCCGCCAGCGGCGCCCAGCTCCAGTCGGTGGCCGAAACGCCGGCGAAGCCGGCGATCTCCGCAAAAATGGGTGTCCCGTCTTTTCCTGGCCGGTTGCCACGCGCAAGTTGGAGCATGTTGCGGGTAAACTGATACTGGTAGCCGTACCGGTCATTGTTCATGTAAGCATGATAGTTGTTCGGTGGCATCATCGATTTGCGACGGGCATTAGTTTCCGGGAACATGTCCAGGGCGATGATGTCGTCCAATCCATCGTTGTTTAGGTCGGCCACATCGTTGCCCATGGCCGAATAGGCACTGTGTTTGAAGTAGTCGTCGGCCCGGTCGGTGAAGGTTCCGTCCTGATTATTGATCCACAAGAGATCGTTTGATACGTAGTCATTAGTCACGTAAATATCAGGCCAGCCATCCTGGTTGAGGTCACAGATACTCAGCCCGAGGCCATAACCATCCATGTTAATGCCGGCAGTAAGGGTAGCGTCGGTGTACACGGGATGCCCGTTCCCCTGGTCACCATCGTTGCGGTACAGCCGGTCGTTACGCCGTCCTTTGCCGTCTCTTCGTTTTTGGACGTACCGGTTGGGAATCAGGCGGTTGTCCATTTCGTTTACGACGAGGTACAAGTCGAGATCGCCGTCCCGGTCGTAGTCCAGAAAGGCTGCCTGGGTAGTATTGGTCGTATCGGCAAGGCCGTAGGCTTCAGCTTGTTCGCTGAACACTGGTATGCCCGCATCATTGTTCCCTTCGTTAATGTAAAGGAGGTTCTTACGCCGATTTCCCTGGGCATACACAGTTGCGGAAACGTAGAGGTCCGTCCGCCCGTCCGCATTAACATCTACTGCCGTAACCCCGCTGCACCATCGTCCTTCTCCGGCAGTTTTACTAGTTTCAGTTACCTCTTCAAATTGTAGGTCTCCCCGATTGAGGTAAAGCGCATTGGCCACGGTATTTCCCGTAAAGTAGAGGTCGGGTTGCTCGTCTCCGTTAAAGTCAGCCACGGCTACCCCTCCACCATTATAGACAAACTCAAAGTCGAGAATGTTAAAGGTGTCATCTTCCGCTACGTTGTTCGCAAAATCAAGGCCAGAGCTCGAACTGTCCACCTTTTCAAAGAGCGTAGGAGTGGGCGACGGCGCGCAGGTGCAAAGTAGAAACGATAGTAGCAGGGCAGGGAAACAGTAGCGTAATAGTGTTAACATATGGTTCTGATTGACTGTTGGGGACTAACTTGGCGGAAGGTTCTGTTCTTTGTGTATCAACAAGGATTTATAAACTGACTGTTTGGTCAGGAAAATCTTCTACAAGGATAGCCGTTTTTTTTAAACGAACACCCTGAAATTACCGCAAATTTCAAAACCTTGTTACTGTTTTCATCTAACTGTTTATGGACGGAAAATAAAAAGTATGGATGTCTCTGAGCTAATGCAATCGGTTGTTTTATCCTTGTTGTAGTTTCTACAATAAGTAATTGAAGTTTTATAGAAAGATTTGGCGGTAAAGACAGGATAATCATTTATAATTGTGGAAGCACTACATATTTTTCAACTTATTCTAGTCGATCATTTTTTTTAGGTTTTTTTAATTCCCTTAAAAATAAACTGCTGAAGGCGGTCTGTAAAGCCCCTTTGCTCTCACAGCGACCCTTTGCTTTTGGGTCTTAATGGAAGGAAAAAATTGCTCGATCATTTTTTAAACAACTCACCATATTATGAAACAATTTTTTTGCTTACTGTTGTTCGTCCTCGGGGCGGCGACAGTCAGTGCTCAAACTGATATTTCCGGTACTATACTGGATACGGACGGCTTTTCGCTGCCCGGAGCAACGATCCTTGCGAAGGGAACCAGCTCTGGTACAGTCGTTGATCTGGACGGAAATTTCACCCTCACAGTACCAGAGGGTGTTACTACACTTTTGGTATCCTATACAGGATACGAAACACAGGAAATTGCTATGGCCGGCAAAACCGTTTTTGACATTGTCCTTTCTGAAGGTGTTGACCTCAGTGAGATTGTCGTTACGGGCTATACGGTGACGTCCAAGCGCCAGACCACTGGTGCGGTATCCACTGTTTCCGCAGCGGAACTAACGGCTATACCTAGTGGCAACGTAGAGCAGCAGCTCCAGGGACGTGCGCCCGGAGTAACTGTGATCACCAACGGCCAGCCGGGAAGTACCTCCATCATTCGTATTCGTGGTTTTGGTTCTTTCGGGGGCAACGCACCACTTTACGTTGTTGACGGTGTTCCGGTGAACACTATCGAATTCATCAACCCGGACGATATTCAATCTACCTCCATCCTTAAGGATGCTGCTTCTGCTTCCATTTACGGCTCACGGGCTGCGGGTGGTGTAATCGTTATCCAGACCAAAAGAGGTAAGAAGACGGCTCAACCACTGAAGGTCAGCTACAACGGCCTCGTTGGCTTTACTGACCCAGGTTCAGGCCCAGAATTCCTTAACCCTCAGCAAGATGCTGATAAGGCTTGGGAAGCACTCCGCAACGACGGTCTTTCTCCTGGTGATGCTAACTGGGGACACCCTCAGTATGGTAGTGGTGAGAACCCCGTCATCCCTGACTTTATCATGGTTGGTAGTGCAGCCGGTGTTACCGGTACCGTTAACCTGGACGAGCAGCGGGAACTCTACAACATCGACGCAAATGCTGGTTCCTTGTACCAGGTCATGCGTGCTAATAAAGAAGGTACCGATTGGTATGATGCCATTACCCGTACGGGGCAGCTTCAGCGTCATACGCTCGGGTTCACCGGTTCAACGGAATCTTCTCGCTTTTACGTAGGTATGGGTGCCCAGCTTCAGGAAGGTATCCTTCGGAACAACGATTTGGCCCGGTATACCCTGCGGGTAAACACAGAGTTCGACCTTGGTAAGCGCATTCGCATTGGCCAAAACCTCCAGCTTACTCACCGTCAGACTAATGGTCTGATCGGAGGCGGTGGTGGTGCTGGTAGTGCTGATGATGAAAACAGTATCCTCGGTGCCTTCCGTATGAACCCCATCATTCCTGTTTACGATGAGTTCGGCGGCTACGCCGGTACGCGTGCACTTGGTTTCAACAACCCACGTAACCCCGTAGCAGAACGCGATGGTGTGGCTGACAACAGAGGCTTTAGTAATCGCGTATTTGGTAATGTTTATGTAGAAATCGAGCCTGTCAAGGATCTGGTACTTCGCTCCAGCTTCGGCGGGGGCTTTATTGGTTTCCACAGCAACTTCTACAGCCGCCAGTCTTACGAAAACTCGGAAAACAACGGTAGCTTTGGCTACGGGGAAAACCAAGGGTACTTCAACGATTGGACCTGGACGAATACGGCTAAGTACAAAAAGTCATTCGGCAACAATAATTTTGATGTTTTGGTGGGCTACGAAGCCATCGAAGGAGGCAACGGTCGCACCAGTGGTGCCAGCGGTATCAACCCTTTCAGCCGGGACATCGACTTTATCAACCTGTCTACTGTACAGCCTAACCCACCTTTCAGTGGCTATGGCGTACCGGTTAAGTTTGCTTCTGTCTTCGGTCAGCTGAACTACAACTGGAACGACAAGTACTACCTTACTGGTACGCTTCGTCGGGACGAATCCAGCCGCTTCGGTGCTAACCAGCGCAGTGGTACCTTCCCTGCCTTCTCCGCTGCCTGGCGTGTGACTTCAGAATCTTTCATGCAGAGCCAGAACTTCTTCACTGACCTGAAGATTCGCGGTGGCTATGGTGAAATGGGTAACTCCAACAACGTAAGCGCCAACAACCGCTTCTCCCTGTTCGCGCAGTCATTGGGTGCTTCGAGCTACTCTATTGACGGCAACAACAACGCTGCTGATATCGGTTTCCTCCAGAGTCGTATCGGCTCTGAGAACGCACGTTGGGAAACTGCTGTAACGTCTAATATTGGCTTCGACGCCACCATTCTTGGCGGTAAGGTTGATGTGATCATGGACCTATGGCGCAAGGAAACGAACGACCTGCTGGTTCAACTGCCATTGCCAGATGTTAATGGCGGGGCTTCTGCACCGACTACGAACATCGGTAGCATGCTCAACCAGGGTATTGATGCCGCGATCACCTACCGTGATAAGCTGGGTAGCGACTTTGGTTTTGAGGTTAGCCTGAACGGTGGTTTCCTGAAAAACGAAATCACCAAGTTTACCGAGGACACGGACTTCTTCGAAAGTGGTGGTTCCCGGATCACCGGTTCTATTGTACGTAACGAAGTAGGACGTTCACTGGCCTCTTTCTTCGGCTACCAGGTTACTGGTCTATTCCAGAGCGATGCTGAAGTAGCTTCTGCGCCAACCCAAAATGGTGCTGCTCCCGGCCGTTTCCGTTTTGAGGACAATAATGGCCGTGACGACAACGGTGACCTGACTGGCACCCCTGATGGTATAATCAGCGAAGCTGACCGGACCTTCCTGGGCAGTGCAGTTCCTGACTTCACCGGTGGTTTGAACCTTCGCCTGACGTACAAGAATTTCGACCTGTCGACCTTCCTCTACACCAGCCTCGGTAACGAAATTTACAACAACTCTAAGTGGTTTACTGATTTCTATGGTACGTTCAAAGGAGCTTCTGTTTCTACCCGCGTACTTGACAGCTGGACGCCGCAGAACACCAACACTGAGGTCCCGATCTACGAAACCGCTTCGAATTTTAGTACTTCTCAGCAGTCCACCAGCTACTACGTAGAGGATGGCTCTTTCCTGCGGATGCAGAACCTTACCCTGGGTTACACCCTGCCCGATAATGCTTTTAACGGCACCTTCAACAGCCTACGCGTTGCAGTTTCTGCCAACAACCTTTTCACCATTACAGGCTACGATGGTCTTGATCCTGCCGTTGGCGGATCTGCCGATACCGACTTCGGAGTTGATGTGGGTAACTACCCCGTCACCCGTGGCTACAACTTTAACCTAAGTCTGAACTTTTAATTAAGTGCAACTATCAAAAACATATATAATATGAAAGCATTAAATCGCTTTTTCTTACTACCGCTTGCAACGCTCCTGATGGCAGGATTGCTTTGGACCTGTAGTGAAGATTTTCTCGAGGTAGCCCCCCGTGGTGCCCTCGACGAAACAGTACTTAGCTCAGAAGTCGGTATTGAAGGTGTCTTACTTGGCACCTATGCACAGCTGGGCGGCCGCGGCAACTATTTCTCCGGTGCCTCTAACTGGGCAAATGGTTCTATTCAAGGTGGTGAAGCCAATAAAGGTACCAACGATGGTGACTTTACGGACATCAACGAGTTGGTTCAGTACCAGTTGGAATCAACCTCCAGAATCCCTGGTGACCGCTGGAGCGGAATCTTCAACGGTATTTCCCGTGCTAATTCAGTCCTTAAGCTGCTTGGCATTTCAACGGATCCGTTGTTGACCGATGCCGACCGTACCCGGATCGAAGGAGAAGCTCGCTTCCTCCGTGCTCACTACTACTTCCAGCTGAAGATCTCTTACAATCAGGCTCCTTGGCTTACGCCGGAACTATCCATAGAAGAGCAGCAAGTGGTTGTTTCTTCTACTGAAATCTGGGGCAATATCGAAGCTGACTTCCGCTTTGGTTACGACAACCTTCCTGAAACTTTGGGTCAGGCAGGCCGCGCTAATAAGTGGGCTGCTGCTGCTTACCTTGGTAAAACACTGCTTTTTCAAGGAAAATTTGGTGATGCACGTACCGTATTGCGCGACGTAGTTAGCAATGGTCAGACGACCAACGGCCAGGCTTACGGCCTGCTGGACAACTACGCCGAGGCATTCAACGCTGATTTCGACAACAGTAAAGAATCTGTCTTTGCCGTTCAGGCAGCTGCCAACTCTGGCTCTACCAACAACGCGAACCCTGATTTTGTACTGAACTTCCCACACAACACTGGTTCTGACGGGCCGGGTAACTGTTGTGGGTTCTTCCAGCCTACTTTCGACTTGGCCAGCTCTTTCCGTACGATGGGTGGTCTTCCACTATTGGACAATTCCTACAACGATGCGGGTAATGCACTCACCAACGACCAAGGTCTTGGCGGCGGTGATGCTTTCACTCCAGACGCAGGTACTGTTGACCCTCGCCTTGACCACAGCGTTGGCCGTCGTGGTATTCCTTACCTCGGTTGGGGCCCCCACCCAGGCTTCCCCTTCGTCCGGGACCAGCCTTACGGAGGTCCTTACTCGCCGAAGAAGTTCGTTTACTACGCAGATCAAGAAGGTACCGCTTCTGATGGTACTTCCTGGACCCGTGGTTACGGTTCTATGAACTACAACATCATTCGCTTCTCTGACGTCCTGCTGATGCTTGCTGAGGCAGAAATTGAGTCCGACGGACTCGATGCTGGCCGTACGCTGATCAACTTGGTCCGCGAACGCGCTGCTAATGCCGATGGCTGGATTCAGAATGATGATGGTTCTGCCGCTGCGAATTACGACATCGCTACCTACGACGCTGCTTTCGCTGGCAAAGACGCTGCCCTTACTGCACTGTACTTCGAGCGTAAGCTCGAACTGAGTGGCGAAGGTCACCGTTTCTTCGACTTGACTCGTTGGGGCATTGCAAAGACTGAACTGGATCGGATCATTGCTAACGAGCAGCCGCTCCTTCCGGTAGCTTACGCAGGTGCCGCATTCACCGTCCCACAGGATCTTTTCTACCCGATCCCACAGGGCCAGATCGATCTCCAGGGAGCCGCTACTCTACCGCAGAACCCCGGTTACTAAACCAGTTCCAATCTCTAGGAACCTGACGATTGATCGTCGAAACCGGTAGCAGGGAAATTTTTGCCCGCAGGCCGTCTGATCAACCAGAACCTTGCACACCACCAGATCTTAGGATCCGGTCGGTGTGCGAGGTTTTTTTATTTTTAGGGTGGCCGTGAAATCTGGTTACGGATAAACCATAAGGAGCTCTGGAGATTGATTGTTGGACGTAAATCCAAGCCAACTCGTCTCTATTCAATGGCAGAGCGCACTTCTTAGTGTATGTTTGCACCAATCTCAACTTCATCCCCGCTCCACTTTCACTGTACAACCTTTCCATATGATTCCTGGGCTGCTTTTCGGTCTTGTCTTTTTATTGCCCGCCTGGTGGCTTTGGCAAAAGGACCAGCGTGCCTGGGCGGGACTTCCTTTTTTTACCTTTTTGGTAGTGATTGGCTTTACGCTTGCCATCCAGGTGGACATTAAGAACCACCGTCAGACGATAGCTGACCTGGACGTGTTGATCGCTGAACTTAACCAACCTGAGCTGTGGCTTGCCACAGACCTCACGAACCCCGACAGTCGTCTGTTCTTAGCCAGTACCGGAAGCCAGGCGCTTTACCGGGCCAGGGGAATTGCCCCTGAACGGCAGGCGGACATAGATTCTACCCTTCATCTGCTCGCGGCATGGGTCGCTGACCGCAAAAACCTCCGGCAGTGGCGACGAAATACTAACTGGGACCGGGAAATCTTTTTTCTGGCGCATGCCGGGGCGACATTGGGCCACTATCAACTGGCCACCAACGATCCCGCTTATGAACGTTCTTTCAAAAATGTAGGGGACCATCTAGGGAAAAGACTAGAGCGCGGTCGCTACAAGCACCTTCCCAGCCGGCCAGCAGAAGACTTCTACCGACCTGCAGATAACGCCGCCGCCATTTATGCACTATCGTTATATGATGAAGCTTATGGCAGTAACTATGCTACCTCGAACTTCAACGACTGGGCAGCTTACCTAAAAGATGAACTGTACTACGCCGAATCACGGTTACCCTGTGCAGCGTTCAGCTCCACCAGCCGTTGCCAGCTAGAGCCTTCTGCTGTAGCCACTGGGCTTTACATTGCCTACCGGGCTGCCGCCCGGCCTGAAGCCGTCGATAGCGACATTCCCTGGCGGGAGTGGTTGCATTACTTCGGTAAAACCTCTCTAAGCCCCTTCTCCATGAGCATACGGCCAAACATGAGAGATGATAGGGCTACCCGCTTTTGTGATCAAGGGGGCTACCCTTTACAATGTAACAGGTATGAAGCCGCCGTCGGCCTTTGGGCTGCTGCGGAGTATGGTGGAGGCTACTCCTACTTCAGGCTTTACGCTGCCTATGCGCTGCGCCGCTGGTTTTTTTCTGCACCAAACTATGCTGGCATGAGTTCTGGGAACCGGGTGAAAGCTTTAACGGGGGTGGCGCTGCGTGGCATGGCTACTGGTAGATAGGTTAGCAGGGGTACCATTCGGGATGGACACACAGCCACAGGGCTTTGCTTCTTTTGCTCGTCAAAAGAAGGCCCTCGGTGGGGAGGTATGACGGGAGG
>JBLHRW010000076.1:0-15409 GCA_047626445.1 Neolewinella sp. | reverse complement strand
GCATAGCCGTAGCTACGGAAATAATTTTTAAGAGCGGTGAGGGCAAAATAAGGCGGTCAAGAAGCATGGTTTATTTATTTCGCGTCCCTTATGCATCCGGTCTGCATTTTTCCTGTTCCTCGCATCTACAGATTAAACGCACCTATTATGTCTACTCCTATCCTTAGATTTTTACTTGCTTCGAGCCTGTTTTTTGCCTTATTCGCCAGCTGTAGCGATGGCGACGGTGGTGGCGACTACAGCCTTTCTGCATCCGAGGGCATTAATTACTTTACAACCGCAAGAAGTTGGTCATTTGCCCGGACCGAGATCGCCCTTTTGGTAGAAGCCACCGGCTCGATGGGAGACGAGCTAAACTTCCTGAAAGAAGATCTTCGCAGTGTTATCCAACGGATCAAAGCGGCTAATACTACTCTCGACGTAGCCACCGCGACCGTTTTTTATCGGGATACGGGAGACGACTACGTGACCAGGCATTCCGGCTTCACCAGCGACGTCAGCTCCACGGTCGATTTTATTCGCCAGCAGGCCGCCAGCGGCGGCGATTTCCCAGAGGCTGTCCATGCCGCCCTGCGGGTGGCCGTTGATGAGTTGCAATGGTCTGCCCAGGCGCGTACCCGCATCGCCTTTCTCCTCCTTGATGCCCCGCCGCATGAAGATCGTCAGGTGATGGAGGAGTACCGTGAGTTGGTGAAATCAGCTGCGGCAAAAGGCATTCGTATCGTACCCGTCACCGCCAGTGGCATCGACAAGGCCACGGAATTCCTGATGCGCCAAACCGCCATTGCCACGAATGGTACCTACGTTTTTATCACTAACGACAGCGGCATCGGTAATGATCACCTCGAGGCTACCGTCGGTGATTATGAAGTTGAGTTTCTGAACGACCTGCTGGTTAGGCTGGTAGGGGAGTACACGGAGTGAGTGAATGAGGGGATTAGAGAATGATACCCCAGCCCTATGTTCCTTACTACAAGGTGAGCAAGCGCATCGCCGCGAACGGTAAGGTATTCTCCCATTCTCTCCTTCCATTATTCACTAGTAAGCCCGCTCAGAACTCCCCTCCATATAATTAATAAAGGCCTTATTAACCACCCGGAACCCACCAGGGGTAGGGTAGTTGCCGCTGAAATACCAGTCGCCGTTATTGTTTGGGCAACTCTGGCGCAAGTCTTCTATGGTCTGATAAATGACGTCGACTTTAGGCTTGGTGCCCTTCGGGGTGATGATGGTGCCGATCATTTCGCTGACGTCCTCATACTTGAACTGCTCGTACAGTTCCTGTACCACGTTCTTCTGCTTATGGATTGGTTTTTTGAGCTCTTCTATGGCTTTTTTGTAGACCTGTTTCATCAGCTTCTGTTTACCTTCCTTGACGAGTAGTGCCTCCATGGCTCTGAAGGCGACAAATTCTCCCATCCGCGACATATCGATGCCGTAGCAATCGGGGTAACGGATCTGCGGAGCAGAAGAGACGATGATGATGCGTTTGGGCAGTAACCGGCTGACGATCTTGATGATCGAGTCGCGCATGGTGGTACCACGTACGATGCTATCATCAAGCAAAACGAGGGTGTCGATGTTATTGCGAACGATGCCATAGGTGACGTCATATACATGGCTGACCATGTCGTCGCGGCTGGTTGTATCTGCGATGAAAGTACGGACCTTACCGTCTTTAACAACGATTTTTTCGTTCCGGACCTTGGTGTTCAGGATTTTACCGATGCCGTTCTTTCCTTTTTTTTGCCGCTTTTTGATTTCCTTTTTCTTCCACTGGGTCAACTCTTGCTCCAGGCCTTCGACCATGCCCATATAGGCGGTTTCTGCCGTATTGGGGATGTAGCTGAAAACGGTGTTGTTGAAGTCGTAGTCGATGGCTTTCGTTACGGCTTTGGCCAGTCGCCGGCCGAGTTCCTTGCGTTCCAGGTAAATGTCACGATCGGTGCCACGGCTGAAGTAAATGCGCTCAAAGGAACAGGCTGCCCGGGGAAGCTTTTTGATGAAGGGTTCCATACTGAGGTCCCCGTTCTTTTTGATGATGAGGGCATGGCCCGGCTCAACTTCCTTAATGGCATTGATGGGGACATTGAAGGTCGTTTGCAATGCCGGGCGTTCCGAGGCTACAGCTACGAACTCTTCGTTTTCAAAGTAGAACGCCGGTCGAATACCCGCCGGGTCCCGCATAATGAAGGCATCACCGTGGCCGATCATTCCGCCCATTACATAGCCGCCGTCGAATTTCTTACTGGCGCGTTTCAACAAGCGTTGTACGTCCAGTTCATCGGCAATGATGTCATTGATCTCAATGTTCGAATGTCCATCTGGCTTGTGCCAGGTATGGATGCGCTGTACTTCGTCGTCGAGGAAGTGACCGATCTTCTCTAGTACGGTAACCGTATCTGATTTTTCCTTGGGGTACTGCCCGAGTTCTACCAGTTCCTGAAACAATTCATCGACGTTGGTCAGGTTGAAGTTGCCGGCCACGATGAGGCAGCGGGTCTTCCAGTTCGACTGCCGCAAAAACGGGTGGCAGGTCTCGATGTCGTTGCTGCCGTGGGTGCCGTATCGCAGGTGGCCCATCATCAGCTCACCCGTGTACGGGAGGTTGTTTTTGAGGTATTCTCCGTCGGCAAGTTGCTCGGGGGAGAGCTCGTCGAAGCGCTTGTAAACGCCCTTCCATAGGTCGTCGAGGTAATCTTTTTTGTTGGAGCGTTTACGACTGATGAACTTCTTACCCGGAGGGTGGTCCAGTTTGATGGTCGCCATACCCGCGCCGTCCTGGCCCCGGTTTCGCATCTTCCGCATCATCAACTGGAGGGACTTGAGGCCGTGGAGCGGCGTTCCGTACTTCTCCTGGTAATAGCTCAGAGGTTTACGGAGGCGTATCATCGCCAGGCCGCATTCATGGTGGATTGGATCGCTCATGGAGGGGGAGTCCTTTTTTGAAGGAAAGCACGAAGGTAGGTTTAGTGGTTGGTCCCTTGGTATCTTTTTAGCTCTTTTTAAGTCGGGTTCCGTCATTTTTAATGGCGGCGACCAAGTGTTACCGTTTAGCCTTAGTAAACGCTGGATAAAAGATTGGTCGTTCTCCCTTCAACATCAAAACCAATCCTCTCCGTATGAAAGCATTCCTGCTCCCCCTGCTCCTTACCATTTTGTGTTGCACCTGCGGCCACGCCCAAAAAACGTTCCCGAAACCAGTCAACGACATCGTCCCCGAACGGACCAACCTGCAACGCCCGGCGCTGGCCAAAGCCTCACTTCGGGAAGCCGACCTGCTGTGGCAGAAGCGCGTCTGGCGCGTAATCGACGTGAATGAAAAGATCAACCATGCGTTCACGAATCCGGAACGCCCGTTCATCAGCATCTTGCTGGACGCGGCCGATAGGGAAGAAATTCAGCTCTACGGCACCCTGGACGATAAGTTCTCCACGCCACTGACTGTGGAACAACGCCTCTCCATCGCTGGTGGGATGGATACCATCCCTGTGATTAGTCTTGATGACTACAGCTCTCAATATGAGATCGTCCCCCGGACATTCAACCCCGCCTCCGTCTCCCGCTACCGCGTCCAGGAAATCTGGTACGTTGATAAAAACAGCAGTCGGATGCAGGTTCGGATCCTTGGCATTGCGCCCATCGTAGATGAGAAAGACGAGATGGGGAACTTCCTGTTTGAAGAACCCCTGTTTTGGGTCTACTACCCTGCTGCCCGTAATGTCCTCGCCCGCGAACGGGCCTGGGTAAGCGACAACGAAACGGCCGCTTCCAGCTGGGAAGATGTCTTCGAAATGCGGTACTTCGATAGCTTCGTGGTCAAAGAAGGGAACGTCCATGATCGTCGCATCAAGGATTATGTGGCCGACCGCCGCCACCAACTGCTCCAGGGGCAACGGGGGGAACGAGAACGGCAGGCTAAGGAGTCGGACTTGTGGAGTCATTAAGCGTGAAGCGCTTAATTAGACGGGCTTCGCCCTTGGTAGATTGATAGTGGGTAGATTGATAGGCTACCGCAAGCATCAGCTCACTTCGTTTGTGTGGCACCAATGTTGAATACCTAAACGAGCGGAGTGAACTTGTGACGTGCGGTAGCCTATCAATCTACAAGCGCGAAGCGCGTCTACTAAGGCCGAAGGCCATCTACCGAGGAAACGAGCGAAGCGAGCTTCTGAGTGCGGTAGCCTATCAATCTACCAAGCGCGTAGCGCATCTACTGAGTGAGCGAAGCGAACGTCTACCGAGGTCGCTCTTCGACCGTCTATAAAAAAAGCCGTTGCTCCCGAAGGGGCAACGGCTTTTTTATTGAACACAATTGACTAGAGTTTCACTACTTCTGCCTGGATCGGGTAGTCGGCCAGGATGCGGTTAGTGAACGCCATGTGGCCACGGGGTACGGCGAGGTAAAGTTTGCCGTGCTTATAACTGGCCAGGCTGCTGAGCAACCGCCACTTGGTAACGAGCTCGCGTTCGTCGTCGGATTTCATGCCGAGTTCGAAGTAGGATTTACGGCCGTTTACTTCGCCGGTACAATCGGGGATGAAGTATTCTTCCGTGTCTTTACCACGGCGGATCTTGGCGGGAGTTTCGTAGCCTTCCGCGTTGGCACGGATGTTCTCGAAGCCTTTTTTCTTAACGATTTTATCGAGCAGTAACTGAATTAGTTCCGCGTCTTTTTGTTGTGCTTCGGTGAGGATGCCGTTTTCCATCTGGGGTGCGTGGTTTTCTGTTTTTGCTTCGCGGAACATACCGCAGGGCAGAATTATTGTAACAATCAGGCGCCAAGGTACGCAAGGGAACGAACATGTGGTGCAGAAAGCTACATCTCTAAAAACGTTTTGAGGAAGGGGATAGTTGCGGGCGAAACCCTTGAGTAGCGTTGAGAGCCAAGGGGGAACGAGTTTTACTGTAATTAGTTCAATTTTGGATGCGGCTAATGAAGTTGACGTTTATGCTGCGCGTGTCGCAGTACAGGTGTAAAGCGTTTTTATAAACAGCAGGGGAGGGTCAGTCGTACCTTTATTCCTTATGCGAATCATTTGTTTATGCCTGCTCACAATACTTGCTTCTTGTGCTGATCCAACTGGGTTTGGGGAGGACGAGCCCGCCCGTCCGGGCATCTACTATTGGAAGACGACCTGGGAGCTGAGCCCGGAACGGCAGGCTGCGCTACGGTCCGCCGGCGCGCGAGAGTTGTTTGTTCGCTTTTTTGATGTGGACTGGAATTTTAACCAGGAGCAAGCCCAACCCAAAGGAATATTGAGCTTGCCAGGCAGCCTGCAACTGGATGATAGCCTTGCCGTAACGCCGGTGGTGTACATCGTAGAGCGCGTTTTCCGGCAGGCCGTTGATGTGGAGGATTTGGCGCAGCGGATTGGTCGGACGATTGAGGGGATGACGGCTGGGCACGCGGCCCTGCGGGCCGCCACCCGCTGGCAGATCGACTGCGACTGGACGCCGACGTCGCGCGACCGCTACTTCACCTTTTTACGGGCCCTGCAAGAACAATTTTCAGATAAAATCATCAACGTCACCATCCGTTTGCACCAGTACCGCGAGCGAGAGGACAACGGCGTGCCGCCGGTCTCCGAAGGCTTGCTGATGTGCTACAACATGGAGCCCGTCGGCAAAGTCGCCACCCAAAACGCTATTTTCCGGGACGACCTGTTGCGGGGCTACCTCAATGCGCCGCCTTACCCAATGCCGCTGGATGCAGGGCTTCCTGTATTTGCCTGGGGCGCTGCTTTCCGGGATGCGCAGTTCCTGGGAATCGTCCCACCGCCGGTGGCCACTCCCGGCTTTCTGGAAGCTGTCGGGAACCACCGTTTTTTGGTCTTGAAGGACACGACGTTGCTGGAAACTTTCGTCCGCCCGGGAGACGATGTCCGGTACGACGGCGCTACCGAAGCCACATTGCTTACCGCCGCAGCGCTGCTGCGCGAGCGCCCGGAAATCCGGAATTTGCTACTTTTTGACTGGCGGGCGGATATGTTGGAGAAATGGCCGGTGGAAGGGGTATGGGATGCATTTTATTGAGTGTACTTGACAAGTATTGAAAAATCACCTTTTGACCTGGACCCATGCGTTTTTTAACGGTAATACCACCCTTTGTTTTACCCTTTGCTCACTTACCGTGGCAAGCTGCGGCTATACCCCCCATCGGTGACGAGTATCGGATAGCGCTCCTTGATCCATATTTGATTGGTGACGCTTATATTCCATTTTTTATGCTGAAAGGGGTAGAGGATATCGAAAGCCCAGAGAAGGAACCGACCGGTTGCGAAACGCTGCTGTCTGGGCCAGGGAACTAGACCTGCAGGTAGCGCCAGCTGAAGTCCTGGAGCTTTTGTACGATGCAATGACGTCTCAGATTACCAAGTCATCAAGCGAGCATCCAGGGCTTTTCACTATTTGAAGCAGGCAGCAGCAATGAATGTTGACACCGAATACGCGGCTGAAATTGACCTGACCCGTAGGAGTATAGAATGGGCGATAGAAAAAAGGAACGCCCCGGAATATGGGATTTTAGAGGGCCATTCAATGGGGGATAGCCTTTTTCAGGTCGATTATCGTAAACATATGGAACCTTTTGCCTACAGTTATCGAAAAACAGCTTACTTTCAACAAGCCTTAAGCCAGTGCTCCTGGCTGGCCCACTATTACACTGTAAACTAAGTTTGTTGACAAAGTCGCTGGTGGATTTTGCCGACTAACAAGGCGGAAAAACCGGAGCCTAGCCGTAGCTAAGTGAGGATTTTTCCAACGCAGTTAGGCGGTAAAAGACACCGCGAACTAGGCAATGAAACTTAGTTTACACTGTACTAGTCTCCGGGTACCACCGTTCCATACCATCCCATAAAAAACCTATGCGCTCATTACTCTTGTCTTGCTGTTTCTTTTTTCTGCTCAGCGGCACTTACCTTCAAGCCTGCGGCTACTACATCCTGGGCGAGCAATACCGTATTGCGCTGCTCGACCCTTATCTGGCGGGCAGTGAGTATTCGGCCTTCTTCTATTCTACCGAACGGCTGAATCACGACAATAATGCCAAGGCGGGCCGTGACCGGATCCGCAACGCCGGAGCCTGGGCGGCTGAACTGGGTAAAGAGGTGTCGGCTGATGAGGTAATGCAAATCCTGTATGGAACCACGCTTGACGACTGGTTGCTGGCCAAAGATGGCGGCGCGACCAAGTTAGGGTGGGGGAACAACCGGGCGTGGCAAGCCATCAGCCAACGGCCGGAGCTACTGGAATACGCCCTGTGGGCAAAAGGCTACGAACAGCCGGACATCGTCCGGCACTACTGGGGGGAGCCGAAAGAAGAGGTGATTCCCGGTCCTTATACTTCTGACTTCAAGGCCCGGGCTCAGGCCGGGTATGCTCAGGCGAAGAAAAAAAGCTTCCTCGCCGAGCGCTACGCTTACCAACTACTGCTCATCGCTTACTACGAAGGCGATGATGAAGCAATGGGTGAATACTTTAAACGGCACTTTAAAGGGAAGGCCGGTGCTTTGGCCGATTGGGCTCGTTTTCATTTCGCCGGGCAGTGGAATGAGGAAGGAAGATATGTGGTGGAAATGGCCAATGCGTTTCGGATGGTTCCGGAAAAGGCCCTTGCGGTGTATAACCGCACCGATCGAATAATTGATCCTGCGATGTATCTCTCGGCCACCAGAAACGATGCGGAACGGTCCAACCTGTATGCTTTGGCGGCCCTGAAACGGAAGGGCAAAGCCCTCGACCTGCTGCACAAAGCTTATATGCTGGATCCTACTAACCCGGTACTGGATTTATTGGTGGTGAGGGAATTCAATAAGGTCGAAGACTGGCTGATGACCTACCAGCTTACCCACCAGGGACCGGCCTTGCCCAGCGGATGGCCAGGGTACGAATCGGATTACGATACTTACGAGGCTAAAAAGGCCGCCATGCGCAAAGCCAATTATGGGAAGGACCGGGCTTACCTCAAGAAATTGCGCACCTTCATCCACGGCTACCGGTCAGTAACAGGACTGCGGAATTTTGCCGAAGTGCTACAGGCGCAAGCCGCGCTGCTTGACGAGGACTACGCCATGGCGTTGCGGCTGACGGTTCCGTTTGCCAATACCCCACCCAGCCCGCTAGATACTCAAGTGAAGGTAATCCGGATGTTGGCGCTACTACAAAGTGGGCGGCTGGACCAGCCGGAGGTGAAAAACGAATTGGCGGACTACCTCCTTGCACTGGAGGAGGAGCTTGGGCCAGCCAACGAGAATGATGCGTATTCCGGTGAAGGCAATTTACGTGCCGGCCTCAACCGGGCGGCAGCCCAGGCGTTCGCTGCGGCCAGGGATACGGTCTCCGCTTACTTTTTGCATAACCGTTCGTTGAGCCTCCCGTTGGCGGATAACTGGAGCAGCGAATACTACGATAGGATTCGATTCCTCGACCGCCCCATCAGTGCCCAGGTGATGCAGGAGATCATCAATATTGTCCAGACGCAGGATAAGTCGACCCCATGGATGGCTTTGTTACAATCATCAGAACTACCGGAGGTTTACGCGCTTCACGACCTGGCCGGCACCCTCGCGCTGCGGCGGAATGACCTGGGATTGGCCTTACATCACTTTGCTGAAGTGTCCAACCAATGGTACCGGAACAACTATGAGTTTAATCACCACCTCACTGCTTCGCCGCTCAACGATATGTGGCTGGGTAATCCGCGTAGCATTCCTTTTACGAGTAAATCTGTGGTAGTTCGCCAGCTCATGCAGCTCGAAAAAGTGAGCAAAACCGGCGGCGAAGCTGGTGCGGCAGCCTGTCTGGCATTAGGTAAGGCCTGGTATAACATGAGCCATCTTGGGGAAGCATGGATGATGCTTACCTACGGCAAATATATGTACGAACCCTCCGAAGCGATACCCTGGCCGGGAGGGCGCAGTCATCCGGCGGTACCGCATTCTGCGGCGGATTTTCAGCTGACCCACCAGGCTTCGCGGGCGCTGGAGTTCTTCGATTGTGCTGCGGTGGCTTCTGGTGACCCCGAGGTGTTGGCCGCAGTCGATCTCAATAAACGAATCATCGCCCTGAATACGAGGGTGAACCAAGGAGAATGGGATTATTTGTCTTACAAAAACTGGGAAGAAAGAATGGCCGACTACGACCGTGATTATCAGGAATTGATGACTCCCTTTGTGAGCGCATACCGGAATACGGACCTGTACCGGGATGCCATAATGCAATGCTCTTCCCTTTATGGCCTTGGTAATTAGCTGGCCGTTTAAACGGTAGCTGGCCTGCCTTTTACCATTCTTTGCACCTGCGTTCGCGCCAAATGGTGAACGTCACCACGTACTCCTTAGGAACGCCGTGAGAATGGCTGTACTGCAGGCTACGACTTGTCGCGGTTCTCCTCAAACTTCTCCCGGATTACCTCCTGCACCGTCTTACCTTCGATTTTGGCCTGCAGCCAACTTGGAATATCGAGGAAGGTAAAAGGACGGTTTTCGAAAGGCTTTGCGGTAATGGCATCGAGCTTACGCTTTAGTTTAATGAACTCACCACGGAGTTCCTCCTCGCGGATACGGGGAATACGGCGCAGGAAACGGAAGATGTATTGTTGGGTCTCCTGCAGGTGCTCTACCTTGGCCAGGAACCGGTAAACGGACTTCACCTGGTATTCGACCAGCTGAACGTTGCCCATTTCGAAATGACAGATCAGACTGAGTATTCGGGCGTAGGCCTGGATGTCGGACCGGTAATTGGGGCTACGCTGGTTGATGATTTCGTTGAGATAATCGATGGCCGTGTCATTGTCGCCACTACCGAAGTAAAGGCAGGCGATGCGGTAATTGAAAATCATGATCCGGTGGTCGTCCCAGTTATACTTATTGGTTCTGATCACTTCCGTGATCTGAGGAACTAGGCCAAGGCCTTCTTTGAAGGTCCCTTCCATATAATGTTTCCGGATCTGGTGATCGAGCTGGTAAAGGGAGTAAAGGCTGGCGACGTTGACGTTGCTCGTCAGATCGTATCTATGTGGAAAGAGGTCGAGCATCTGTAATTGCTCGGTAAATTTATCATACTGCCACATGTTAAACAGTGTGGCCAGGTTGTTGTGTATCCCTTTCAGATAAAGCGATGGGTTGGCCTCGATCATGTGGGGCTTTTCTTCGAAAAGCTCGACCCAGCGTTGGGTGAAGCGATAACACAGCGGGTATTCATGGCACATCAGGTGCATCCAGGCGTAGGCCTGGCAGTAGTAGATCTTCCCCCAGAAATCCAACGAATCATAATTGGCCTTCGGCAGCTGACCACGGAAAAAGGACTTGACCATGAAGAAATCCTGTTCATTGCTCACCAGACCGATTTTCAAGTACAGACCATAAAGCCGCAGGGCAAGGTTAGAGTAGGCGTCGGTATCACTGATCTTAGTTGCCAGCTCGGTACACTGCAGGCCGAGTTCTTCTGCCCGTCCCTCGATGCTGCGGGTGATGTACTGCCCCTCGATCATTTTTTCGAACTGGGCGATCTCCAACGCGACGGTGTGGGCTTGCACGTCAAGGGCTCTTTTTTTCGTTTTGTCGAGTACGTCAAGACTTTGACGGTACAGGGCTTTATTGTAAAGAATCCGGGCGTAATCGAGGTTTTCACGTAGTAAAATAGCCTCGTCTTTATTGCGGTTCAACAGGCGTAGGCTGGTCAATAACTGCTTATAGAGGTGGGCTTTGAGATTGGAAAGCTGACTTTTTTTGATGTTTGTTATACGCTTAAGGAGATATTCCTCGTCATATTCGCCAGTCCGCTCCAAAATATCGAAAAGCTGGAGGAATAGAATCTCTGCATTGGCTTGCTGATTGCGTTTGACAAAAAGTCGAAAATGTCGTTTCTCCGCCCTATTTAGGGAAGCAACCAGCTTTAATAGGTCATCGGTCTTTTGCTTTGGCATTGTATAACATCTTTAGTCAATCTGCTGAGCAGCAATGTGTTGCGGGGTAATTAGCCGTCGGCAGTTGTAGCAATTCTTCTGTTTATAGAACGAGCTGGCCTTCTTTTAATGGCCGACAATGTTCTAATTTTATGTTCCTGACCAATTTAAGGCCCGAAATTCGGTGCCGCTAAGATAGACACGGCCATCAAATAGGACCGAACCGCTTATGGATACTAACCGCATTCAGATTTTTGACACCACCCTCCGTGACGGAGAACAAGTTCCGGGCTGCAAGCTGGATACGAGCCAGAAGTTGGTGATCGCCCGCCAGCTTGAACTGCTGGGCGTAGACGTGATTGAAGCTGGCTTCCCGATCTCCAGCCCGGGGGATTTTAACTCAGTACGCGAAATTGGCCTGGCTGTTTCCGAACCCATAGTTTGTGCCCTCAGCCGGGCAGTGAAAAAGGACATCGAGGTAGCCGCAGATTCCCTGAAAACGGCGAAACGCGCCCGGATCCATACTGGCATCGGTACTTCAGACAGCCACATCCAGTATAAACTGCGGACTACTCCCGAGCGCATTATCGAACGAGCGATAGATGCCGTGAAATACGCCAAAAGCTTCGTGGAAGACGTAGAGTTTTACGCCGAAGATGCTGGCCGGACGGGCAACGAATTTCTCGCCAGGGTAATCCAGGCTGTCGTTGATGCTGGCGCTACCGTGCTCAATATTCCCGATACGACCGGCTATTGCCTGCCCAACGAATACATGGAAAAGATCGCCTACCTGCGCGATAACGTTAACGGTATCCACAAGTGTACCCTCAGTACGCATTGCCACAACGATCTGGGCCTGGCCACGGCCAACTCCATCGCCGGTGCGATGGGCGGTGCCCGGCAGATCGAATGTACGATCAATGGGATTGGTGAACGGGCCGGTAACACTGCGCTGGAGGAGGTCGTGATGATCATGCGGCAGCACGCGCACCTTAAGATGTACACCAATATCAATAGCAAATTACTGCTGGAAACGAGCCACCTGGTCAGCGAAAGCATGGGCATGGTGGTGCAACCGAATAAGGCTATTGTTGGCGACAACGCCTTCGCGCATTCCAGCGGCATCCACCAGGACGGCGTGATCAAGCGGCGGGATACCTACGAGATCATCGACCCGACGGAGGTTGGCGTCGACGAGTCCCGTATCGTACTTACGGCGCGGAGCGGCCGGGCGGCGCTGGCCTACCGGTTCAAGAACCTGGGCTACAACGTGACCAAGGTGCAGCTCGACGAGTTGTACCAGGAGTTCCTTCAGATCGCCGACCGTAAAAAAGAGGTGGCTGATGCAGATCTGGAAGAGATGATCAGCACTGCTGTTTAGGGACGCCATTAGCCAGAGAGTCAATCAGTAAGAGAAGCTGGCTTCCCCACTGTTTGGCTCCCTGGCTATCTGACTGCTTGATTTTCTACCCAAACACCTTATTAAGCAAAGCTGCCGCCCGGTAGCCCGCCGCTGCCAAACGATCTTCGACTATCGGTAGGAAGTCGTGCTGATAATCCCAGGAAAAATCTGGTAGACCTGTTTCGCGATCCGTACGATTATAGAGCGTATTATAAATGCGTTCACGCAAGACAATCGACTCAGAAATCCATGTTTCCAGCGGTGCATCCTCCCATTCATCCTTACGGTTGCGGGTATGGATACTGGCAAAGGCAGCAAATTCGGTGTAGCTCATATTTTCCTGTTCAATGATGCTTGAGTCCCAGACGGAGTGGAGGTTTTTGCGATCGCCAAAGAAAAGGACAGAGACTTTGTTGCCACCTAGATCCTGGTTCTTACCAACGTGCATAGGTTGGTGCACATCACCGATAAAGTGAATTAGGAAAGCAAGGGCGGTGGCATCCAGTGAGCCGGCCAGGGGCTCCACTTTGTTTTTGCGCATCATGTCGGTCATTTGCTGTCGAGCTTCTGCCTCTCCTCTCAGAATGGCGAGCATCAGCTCAATACCCTCGTGGACATCGTTAATCCCTGGCTTAGACTTATCGTCATTAACTACGTCGGTAACGGTCATATCCGGTTGTACCGTCATGTAGTGCCAAGGTTTGGTGAACCCCCAACCATTCTCGGCTTTGATGTAATCTGGCCAGGTGGCTAGCTGAGCCAGGTAATTATCTCCCATGGCAGCATCCACGCTAGCACGGGCGTTAGGGGAAAGGTTGTCGTAGCAAATTTTGGCCACAATGCGGTGGCCGTTGGCCCCCCAGGCAAGCAGTAATTGGGGGATAAATATTAGGGCGAGGACGAAGAGTCTGGTAAGCATTAGTAGTTGTATTAGTTCTAGGGTAAAGATAATTTTTTGGGCGCGAACGCAGGTGCAGGGGAAGGTAAAAAGCGAGTTGTTGGGTTGGCGAGTCACTGAGTTGCTGCCGCGGTGTCCGCTCATTTCGCTGCCTTCATTCGTCCGGGCAGCGGAACGTGCACTCTCCGAGTGCGCGAAACACCTCCGATCGCGGAGTGCTCTTTATCCGCTCGCACTCGGAGAGTGCTTCGTCCGGGAGCGTCCGCGCCGTAAAACCCGATAATTTGTAGCGTATTTGGCGCTGTTCGATTTTCTATCTTTGTCTTAACAAGATAAAAGATCACAACCCCGCAGTAGATCATGGGAACAACGCTATTTGACAAAGTCTGGGACGCGCACGTCGTCACCGAAATACCCGGTGGCAACCAGGTGCTTTACATCGATCGCCACCTAATTCACGAAGTAACCAGCCCGCAGGCGTTCAATGGCCTGCGTCGGCGAGGCTTGCCGCTGCTCCGCAAGGATCGCATCGTGGCTACGGCCGACCACAACGTGCCGACGATTGATCAGCACAAACCTATCCAGGACCCTCTGGGGGCCAAGCAAGTGCAGATGCTGACGGAAAATTGTGCTGAATTCGACGTAGATCTTTACGGTCTGGGCCATCCCTACCAGGGGATCGTCCATGTGATTGGCCCGGAATTGGGAATCACCCGGCCGGGCGTGACGATGGTGTGTGGCGATAGCCACACCAGCACCCACGGTGCCTTCGGCGCCGTTGCCTTCGGCATCGGTACCAGCCAGGTTGAACAGGTGATGGCCACCCAGTGCCTGCTACTGACCAAGCCGAAGAAAATGCGGATCAACGTAGAGGGCGACCTGGCACCAGGTGTCACTGCCAAGGACCTCATCCTTTACGTGATCAGCCAGCTGGGCACCGGAGGCGGTACCGGCTACTTCGTCGAATACGCCGGATCTGCCATTCGAGCCCTCAGCATGGAAGGTCGGATGACGGTGTGTAATATGAGCATCGAAATGGGGGCCCGCGGTGGCCTCATCGCTCCTGATCAGACGACCTTCGACTATCTCGCCGGTCGCGAATTCAGCCCCAAGGGGCAGGATTGGGAAGACGCCATAGCCCACTGGAAGACGCTGACCACCGAGGAGGATGCACACTTTGACGTGGAACTTATCTACCGGGCAGAAGACATCACCCCGATGATCACCTACGGCACCAACCCCGGTATGGGGATGGGCATAAAAGAATCTATTCCCGTTAGCAGTGATATCCACGGCGACGCCAGTATCCAGAAAGCCATGAAGTATATGGGCCTGGAAGCGGGTAAGCCTCTGGAGCAGATGCCGATTGATTATGTATTCATTGGCTCCTGTACCAACTCCCGCATCGAAGATTTGCGGGCAGTGGTCGAACTGGTAGGCGATCGTAAAGTGGCGGATTCCGTGACGGCGATCGTCGTGCCTGGTTCACAGCAGGTCTCGAAGCAGGCCATCGCTGAGGGCCTGGATAAGAAGCTCGTTGCCGCAGGGTTTCAGTTCCGCGAAGCCGGCTGCTCGGCCTGCCTCGGTATGAACGATGACAAGGTGCCGGCTGGCAAATACTGCGTGTCTACCTCCAACCGCAACTTCGAGGGCCGGCAAGGACCGGGAGCTCGAACTATTTTGGCTTCGCCGCTTACGGCTGCTGCTGCTGCGATCACTGGGAAGGTGACGGATGTGCGGACGATGCTTGCTGCGGGTAATTAATCTGCGGGACAAGGGCAAGCCCTATACCTCCCGCAGCTCAACCGCTCCTACAGCAGGCTCCCCAAGTAAGGGAGGGGCTCGCCCCCTCCCGCAAGTTTACCCCCTCCCCAAACAGCAATAAAATATACAATGACCCCCTTTACCAAACTAACCTCCTCCGCCGTCCCCCTCCCCATCGAGGATGTTGACACCGACCAGATCATCCCCGCCCGTTTTCTCAAAGCGGTTACCCGCGATGGGTTCGGTGAAAACTTGTTCCGCGACTGGCGCTTTGACAAGGACAACCAGCCGAAGGAGGACTTCGTGCTGAACAACCCAACTTATACAGGGGAGATCCTGGTGGCTGGTGCCAACTTCGGTTGTGGCTCCAGCCGGGAACACGCGGCCTGGGCCATTGGTGATCATGGCTTCCGGGTGGTGATTTCTAGCTATTTCGCGG
>JBLHRW010000075.1:0-15836 GCA_047626445.1 Neolewinella sp. | reverse complement strand
CAGCGATAAAGTCGTCCTCATTTTCACAAGTACATTTCTCGATCTGGCAATCTGGCAGCTCGATACAGGCCTCGAATTGACAACAATTAATGTGATGATCATCCGAGCCGGTTTCGTGGAGGGTTACCGTAAACGATATCTTATCCAGCGGCCCGGCAGGCGAGCCAATGATGATGGTAATGGTTTCGGAATCTCCGGTATTCAACACACTGCCGAATACGATGGTCGTATTGTAAGCATCCAACCCAAGATTGTCCTCAAAGTCGATGTAGGCTTCAGACATGGGGAATGGTGAAGTATTCGTAATGGTACCTGTCCAAACGTACACGCCGTTGTCACAATCTACTGAGATTTCCTGCAGGTAGCCACAAGGTGGGATGCACTTCACCTGGATGGTATCCCGACAAACAACTTCTCCATTGCTGATCCATTTGATTTCAATCTCGTTGACCAGCTGTTCGCTGCCTTCCAGGCAGATGGTCGGCAGCGCAAACGTTCCCGTCGGCAATGCACTACCATCGGAAGTGAAGATGGAGGCTGTTTGCCCACCAACACCGACCGTACCTACGAGGGGATCGCCAATGGAGGATAAAATACTGAGTGTGCCGCTGCCACCGCCCAAAAGACAGAGATCAATACCGTCGAAAGTGTAAGGCGCGGGAGCATTGTTTGTCAGTATAATATCGTAGCAACACGCTTCGCCATCTCCCTGTACGTCTTTTACGCCTACGTTGTCACAGGGGTCGCAGTCAGGGACTATCAGTTCGCTGGTGGAACCAGGGTCAGAACAACACAATGCACCGAGGTCTACAGACGGATCGCCTTCATGGCCAATCAGAGAGTAGATGAAGGGGGCACCTGCCGGCAGGGCGGGCAGCATCGTCGTGATCAGGCGGCACTCTCCTGGCGCCAGGGCTGGGAAGAGCGTGAACTGCAATGTCGATGGGGGCAACGATGCCGCAGCAGGTGAACCGGGCAACAACTCTACGTAGCCTACAGAGAAGATGGCATCAACGGGGTTGCAAATGACGAAGTTGAATTGGAGTTCACCATTTTCGTCGCAGAACAGGGAATCAGAGGTGATGTACACGCAGTCTGGCTCCACCGGGCAATCCGTGTAAAGGGTATCGCTACAAATTACCTTTTGGTCCTCACCCAAGTAATCGATAATGATTTGCTGTGGACTTACGGTAGGATCAATCGGGCAGAAAGTTGCCGCCGGAATCGTTGTAAGGCTGCCGGGAACGGGGATGGTTGCCCCAAAGTCCGATGACAACTGAATGGTGGATAAATTGGGGATGTTGATACCGGTGAGAGCAGGGTGGTTACTGCCAGGAACCAGCGCCAGCTCCGCATCCGGGCTGCTGATTTGGATGGTGTAAACATTTGCAGGCAGGCCGTCATAGTAGAGGTCGAAGCAGCAAGAGCCTATGTCTGTTTCATCATCTGATGGCCGCAGGCGGGTGGTGATGTCGTCACAGTCTCCCATGTCACAATCGATGACTTCCAGGTAGAGGCTGTCCGAAATACTGAAACAGCCGGTGATGTTATCAATCACCGTTACGCTGTAGGAGCCGGATTCGTCTACAATAAGCTCGTCTCCGGTTCCTACCAGGGTTCCGTTTTGGTACCAGGCGTAGGTGTAATCACCAGAAGGCGCGTGAAGCGTATCCGGCGCACAGACTTCGTAGCAGCCGGTAGGCACGATACAAATGTCTGGTAATGGATGGATGGTGACCTGGTCGGTACCAACACAGCCCGTGCGTACGTCGGTGCCCACTACGGTGTAGGTGCCAGCGGCGTAGGTGAAGATACTCAGGCCTTCTTCACCGGTATTCCAGGTATAAATTACGTCCGGTTCAGGATTAATCACCTCAATGAGGCTGCCGTCGCCTTCACAAGCCCCGCCAGCCGTGATCTGTGCGTCGGGGTTCGGGCTGATCGCCTGCTCCACGGTGATCATCACTTCAGCCGTACAATCGTAAGCATCGTTGGTTACCGTCAGGAGAATATCCTGGAAGGTGTTTCCGAAGGAGAACGGTACGTTGTACATCATCGTGTTGACGATATCTCCGGTAGTCTGGTTCTCCCACCTGAAGGAGTGGCCACCACCCGCCAGCGCGGTCAGTTTGGTCGAGCCATTGTCACAGATGAAGGGATTGCCGATCCAGGAAGCATCGGGCAATGGAATTACCTGAACCTCCACCGGAGCGATGATCTGCGAGCAACCGTCGGCATTAGTAATGGTTACGCCGTATGTGCCGGCAGTAGACACAATGATGGAAGAAGTCGTCTCAGTTGTTGACCATTCATAAGAGAGGCCAGGAATATTATCAACCGAAAGTACCGTCGACTCCCCATCACAGATGATGAAACTGTTAGAGGCTTCGATGGTGTCGAGGAGTGGGGTAGGGAAGACGTCAATGGTCTTAACGATGGTGTCTTTACACCCCGCTCGGTTGGTCGTCGTCAAGGTCACGTCGTAATTGCCGAAACCAAGTAGTGGAAGGAAAGTATGCTGTGGCCCGTTCCCGTTGAAGGTGGCGCCATCGGCGAAGTCCCATTCCCATTCGATTACATTGGTGCCGGTGCCGGTAAAGGTGGCCGGCTGACCGTAGCAAACAGGGCTCGGCATAACGGTGAAGTCGGAGTCCGGTAAATCGGTTACCTCTACGACCATCGTGGAGGTCGATACACAATCACCATCCGTAATCGTCAGCGTAACGGTATAGCTGCCGTTATCGGCGTACTCATGGGCGGGGTTAACGACGGAGCTGGTGGTGGGGCCGTCTCCGAAGTTCCAGGTATAGGTGATGATAGGAGTCGGAGTAGGAAAGTCAAACTGACTCAGATCAGTGAACTGTACGACGCCACATTCTTCCCGCTTGTCGAAATCGGCGAAAAGCGGATTGCAAACCGTTCTGGTCAATGTTTTACCACAACGGATGGAGTCCACTTTGGTAACCTCATCGATAACCATTAGGCCGCTGATCGGGTCGGTCATGAAAGTGGTGTCGTAGTCGTAGGCCCATACATCAATGCTGTGGTTGATGTTGTAGCAACCTACTCCCGGTAGACGCATGGTCATGGAGTCCCGCCCATCGGTACCGCCAACGGAGATGATCTGTGCATGGAGGAAGCCCCAGTTAAACCCATGGCCCTCGACACTGTCTTGGCTGAAGGTGGCCACCAGGTCTACGATGTCACAATTTGGGGATTGCCGGGTAGCTGTGAAGGTATGAATCTGAGAGATCGGATCCGAGACGTACGGCGTATCACAGCAAACTCTTTGCCGGATAAAGAGCGGATCGGAATCCTCTATACAACCAGTGGCTGGATCTTCGACCCGCGCAAAATAGGTGAAAGTGCCGGGGGTGGCGGTCCAGATGTGGGTGAAGGTCGTATTGCCAATTGCCGCCAATCCCTGGCTCTCATCGCCGCAGAACCATTCGATGGTGTTGCCCGGAGCAGTGGACGCTTCCAGGATCGGATCACCCGGGTAGGGCATCCGGTTGACGCAGATCTGGCGGACGCTATCAGTGGTGATGCTGATGTCAGGTCCGGGAACGTCGTCTACCCGGATTCGGGCTACGCCCGGACAGCCATTGACGTCAACGGTGTTGACGACGAAGCTACCTTCTTCAAAGATGATAATCGAGCCTGCATTTGGAGCCCACACTGTACCTGCGTTCCCGCCCAGATCCCACACAATGGTGGGGAATTGCGTACTGTCGATGTACAACTTCGCACTTCCGCCCGGACACAGATCACCCAACTGCGTGATGACTGGTTCGATGGGGGCATTGAGCTCAAGTTCCAATGTGTCAAAGATAGTGTTACCACATAAGGTAATATCCACCCGGACAAAAACGGTGCCCGGATCATCGTTCCACTGGATGGTGGCAGTTGTTTCGTCGGCGCCGTCTACCACGCTACCGGCAGTCTCTGGGAGGACCGACCAAGCGTAAGTAGCGTTCGCATGCTGCGTAGGGCCGAAGGTGTAGTCCGCCAGGCTGTTCGTACAAGCCGGAGGCCCGGTGATCGTTACGGGGTCGTCAAACACGATTTCTTCCGCAGTCAGCAAAATAGTCGCGGACACACAGTTCGGTGCCTGGCTATCCTGTCCAAACACACTGACGGTGGCAGTGGAACCAGTGAAAATAATGGTAACGGTGGGCCCGAACTGGCCCGCAACAACAGAACCATCTCCAGGAGAGACGTCCCATGTGTAGGTATAGCCAGGGGTTGGGCTAAGGATGGTGTAAATGACCGGATCTCCCACACAGTAGTCGAGTGGACCACTAATAACGGGGTCCACGGCGTCTTTTACCACCACGCTAATACTGCGGACTCCCACACAATAATCTGCGGGGTTAACCACCTCGGCTACGATGGTGTAAATACCCGGGCCAAGGGTCACCCAGTTAACGTTGTAGTTGGACTGCCCCGGGGCGTCGAAGGTCGGGTGGCCAATGATGGACCAGTTGTAAGTCGTTAGGCCAATATCACTAAAGGCATTGAAGAAGGTATTGTCATCAACACAAGCAGGACTTGGGGAGGCGGAGATGCTGAAATTGCCCAGCACCGTCACTTCCAGGGTGGCCGTGCCGTAGCAATCGTCACCTTCATGTCCGGGAAGGCCAGCCAGGAAGGCACTGCCGTAGGTCACATCGATGGTGTAAGTGCCCGGCGTGGTGGGCCAGGTGATGCTGGTCGTATGGCCGGTATTGGGGCCGTTAAAGGAACCACCGTCGGGTAAGGTCCAGGTATATTCGGTGGTCAGCCATTTAGGCAATGCGTAATTGGCCGTCTCACCGCCACACACTTCCGTCGGGCCACTAATGACACCGGAGGTCGAAATGATCGGGACGACGGCAAACGATGGGGTGGAACAGTAGGTTGAATCACAGCCATCGACACTGAGTTCGAGGGTGCCGGAAGGACCGCTGCCCCATGTTACCATGATGGTGTCTTGGGTCGGATCGCTGGTAATGGTGCCGTTGGCACTGATCTCCCAAAGGACGGACGTACAGCCGGTGGCGTCGGTCCAGTATTTGCTGACGTCTCCTTCACAGAGGGTAGATATCCAGAAGATGCCGGGGCCGGGGTCGGGGTCAATAACGATGTCATAGCTGATCGAGTCGATGCAGCAACAGGCCTGGCTGCCGTCGGGGTTGAGGCCGCCGTTGGAGGTGGCTACCAGGGTTACGGCGTAGGTGCCGGGTGTATCGTAGGCGTGGGAAACGGTTGGCGTTGCCACGTTTTGGGCGGTATTACCGTCACCGAAATCCCAGTCGTAAGAAGCTGCCGCTCCAGTGGAAGTGTTGGTGAAATAAACATCCTGATCAAGGCAGGCGACGCCAGTGGCGGTGAAGTCCGCAATCGGCGCTTCCGTCAGTGTGACGCAGTAACTGCGCGTGGTCAGTAGGTTACCGTTGGCGTCAAAGATTTCTACCGAGAGACTGGCTGGCCCGAGGGAGCCCCAGCTTACCTGGATTTGACCGGGTAGGCCGGGCAGTTCGTCTACCGTACCGTTAGTGGCCTGCCATACGTAAGTCAGGGCCATGTTCTCACTGAAAAGGTAGGTTGCCGTGCTGTTTTCACAGGCACTGATGCAGGGAATGTCGTGCGGTATGTCCGGGTTTTGGGTAGGGTCCGGTTGAGGGATCTCGTCGAGGTCCACCAGACCACAATCAGGCTTGGGGCATTTGATGGTTAAATCAACGTCTTGTTTGAAGGTCTGGGCTGTTCCGTCAGAACCAAAGAAGGTGATAAATGCGATAATCCTGCCTTGGGGCCCACAACATCTTTCGAATGAAATATCTGCGGGAATAGTAAGATTCCCTTGTTCGTCAAGACGAAAACAATTCGATCCTTGCTCTAACTGGACCATGTACTCCCCACCGGCGGGGAAGTCATCGGTTACAATGTTAAAGCCAGGACCACCTGCAGTAAGGCAGATGGAGTCGAGCGGAAGGGTTTCTTGTGCCAAAAGGCCAGCTAGGCTGGCTAGGGAAATCAAAAAAGCTAGTGTGTATCGGTACATATGCTGCATAATCGGGATGATTTAGCGGTGAAAGTCTATTGGAAGATCGCCATTGTTTAGGAATCTTACCTACTGTCGGTACTTTTTTTCTTGTTTAGACTTGTTAATAGAGGCGGATTCCTCAAAAAGGGGGGGAGCGAATTCATAATTCACTCATTTATAGCGCGTAGTAAATAGCTCTAGGGGCTACCGACTATGAATTTAAGTAGGGCGGGGACGCAGGTGCAAGAGTAAAGGGGCAAGGGAAGAAAGGCACGTTACCTTTTTCTTCCCTTTTTTTCTTCCCTTTTCTCCTTTCTTCCTTTCCTACCTTTCCTTCGTACCTTCGCCCCGCCCAACCAATCAAGATCAAATGGACATCAAAAATAACATTCTCGAAACCATCGGTAATACACCCATGGTGGAGCTACATAAAGTCATTAAAGGCCTCCCTTGCCGAGTGCTGATGAAGGTAGAAACCTTCAACCCCGGTCACTCCATTAAAGACAGGATGGGCCTCAAAATGGTGCAAGACGCAGAGGCCGACGGCCGCCTCAAACCAGGTGGTACCATCATCGAGTGTACAAGCGGGAATACGGGCATGGGCCTGGCCCTGGCTGGTTGCGTGAAGGGCTACCGGTGTATTTTTACTACGTCAGACAAGCAGAGTAAGGAGAAATTTGACATCCTCCGCGCCATGGGGGCGGAAGTTATTGTTTGCCCCACCAACGTCACCCCAGATGATCCGCGCAGCTACTACTCTGTAGCGGAGCGCCTGAGCAAAGAAATTCCAAACAGCTTCTGGTTCAACCAGTACGATAACCCCAGTAACCGGAAGGCACACTACGAAAGTACTGGCCCGGAAATCTGGAAGCAGACCGACGGTCAGCTCACCCACATGATTGTCGGTGTTGGTACCGGTGGTACCATTTCCGGTACGGGAAAATACCTCAAAGAACAGAACCCAGACATTAAGGTCTGGGGCGTGGACACCTACGGTTCCGTATTCAAGAAATACCACGAAACCGGAGAATTCGACGAAAAAGAAATCTATCCTTACATCACTGAAGGCATCGGCGAAGATATTTTGCCGAAGAATGTTGACTTTAGTGTTATCGATCATTTCGAGAAGGTGACAGATAAGGACGGTGCCGTCATGGCACGCCGCCTGGCGCGCGAGGAAGGCCTCCTCCTCGGTTACTCCGCCGGCTCCGCCGTCGCCGGCCTCCTACAGATGAAGGATGAACTTACGGCCGATGACCTCGTCGTCGTCGTCATCCACGACCACGGCAGCCGCTACATCGGTAAACTCTACAACGACGATTGGATGCGTGACCGCGGATTTCTCGAAACGGAACTCCGCGTCCGGGACCTCATCCTCGATAAAAAAGAAGCAAGCTTTTCGGGCATAGAACAAACGGCCACCGTCCGCGCTGCGCTCAAGATGATGAAGGAACACGAGTTTTCTCAAATGCCAGTGATGGATGGAGAAGCTGTCGTCGGTAGCATCCTCGAAACCGATGTACTGAACTACCTGCTGGCCAGCCCCATGGAGAATTCTGAGAAGACCGTCGCCGACATCATGCGCGCGCCCTTCCCAGAAATCAACAGCGACCTCACCCTGTCTGAACTCGGTAAGCACCTGACCAAAGAGAACCCCGCCGTAATGGTTAAGGATGCCCTGGGACAGAAGCACCTGATTGCGCAGTATGATATTTTGCAGGCTATTTAGGCCGTGGGAGCGTAACCACTAAAGCACTAAGAAACTACACTTAGGGACGCGAAATAAATAAACCATGCTTCTTGACCGCCCTATTTTGCCCTCACCGCGCGTAAAAATTATTTCCGTAGCTACGGCTATGCAAAGAATTTTTCAAGAACGGCGAGAACAAAAGCGTCAGGTCAAGAATGATAGTTTATTCTTTTCCCGTCCCTAAGGAAGAGGGAACCATTAAAGTCATTTAGGCATTAAGGACTGCTTCGCAGTGGGGTAGTGTTGGATGGAAACACTAAGACACAAGGAACTAAACAGCTACCCTAAGGAAGAGTGAAACCATTAAGGTCATTCAGGCATTAAGAAAACCTGACAATAGAGTAGGGGAGTAGAAATATCCAAAGCCATACGAACTTAGCGAGCTACCAAGTGCGAAGCCCTAACAGCGCAGCGTCTAAAAAGCCGAAGGCTGTCTAAAAGGCACGAAGTACCGTCTAAAAGAAATCGAGCGCAGCGAGTTTTCGCCTATTCCTCAAACTCCACCCCATCATAAATTACCGACATCGGTACTTTTACCCCTAAGGTGATGAATTCAACTTCCTGGTCCATCTCGTAGTAATTACCGATGCGCCAGAGCCCTTTCTCTTCCCGGTAGTAGGTATAAACGTGGGGAATCTTACTATCAATGATTACGTATTCCTTGAAAGAATCCAAGGTTTTGTAGGCATCGAATTTTTCACCCCGGTCTTTTTTTTCCGTACTTTTTGAAAGCACTTCGACTAATAATTGGGGATTTAAAACGCGTTCAATAGCCCCTTCATCTGAATAGCCTTCTTTCCCGCATAAAGCCATGATGTCGGGAAAGTAATACTTGTTGAGCTTGGAAATATGGACGGCGGTATCTGAATTGTAAACTGTACAGGTTCCTTTGGCTTGATCCAAGGCGGAAAAAGTATTTCGTTGCGCAAGATTGTGCGCTCGCTTACCTCCGGCCATCATAGTTATTTGACCATCGTGGAATTCGTACTTAAGGTCTGACTTAGTCAGAAAGTCAAAATACTCTTGTTCTGTATATTTCCGATCCGATGGTGCTAATACGCTCATGGTCAAATAACGTTTTCTCTGGTAAGATAGTTAGTTTGAGATTTCCTGACAAGCGCTCAGTCCACCATCCCCTGAAATGCCCCCTCACCAGTATCCAGGTTCAAAGCAGTGAGGTACCCCATGCCTTTATATGAATGGGCACAGCCCGAATCGATGCACACCCGTTGTTCTTCCCGCATTTTGCCAATGCCGAACTTTACCGAAGTCATTGGCTCCGGGGTATGCCCGTGCACGATGATGCGGCCGCCGAGCCAGTCGCGGTCGATCTCATCGTACCAGTGCCTGATCCAGAGCATATCGTAAGTGGCTTCGAGCGGGTCGGGATGGCGGAAGTTCAGGCCGGCATGGACGAGAAAGTAGCCGGGCGTTTCCAGGTAGTAGTCCAGGCCAAGCATCCAGCTACAAACCTCCTGATGATGCTGGATGGGGATGGTGCCGGAATGTTCACCACGTAGTACCTCGTTGGTAAACATGCGCTCATGGTTTCCCCGCAGGCAATGGAGCTGGTAGCCGTCTTGCTTCAGTTGCCAGATGTATTCGATCACGCCGTAACTGTCAGGCCCCTTGTCTACATAGTCTCCCAGTAGAAAAAGCTCATCCGTTTTATTGAAATTCAATTGTGCCAATAAGGCACGAAAAGTCTTCGGGCAGCCGTGGATGTCGGAGATGGCGTAGCGGGGCATAGAGGGGCGTTGGAGGGAACCACTAAGAGAGTAAGGCCACTAAGAGCTACACTAAGGAAGAAGAACCATTAAGGACAATCAGGCATTAAGGAAATCTGACAATAGATTAGAATAGAAGAAGCATCAAATGAGTGCAGTAAGCTGAGACTGGCGGTAGCTCTACAAGCGAAGCGTCTACGAGTGGCGAAGGCACGTCTACAAGGCCAAAGGCCGTCTACTAAGAAAGCGCTTAGCGCTTTCTTCCTTTGCCCATCATAGCCGGGTTCTTACTCATACTATGCATCATCTTCGACATCTGGTCGAACTGCTTGATGAACCGATTAACATCGTCCATGCTCTGACCACAACCGCGGGCAATACGCTTTTTGCGGCTCATGCTCATCAGCTTAGGTTCTGCGCGCTCCACTGGGGTCATCGACTGGATGATGGCCTCGACCTTGCTGAAGGCGGAGTTGTCGATGTCGACGTCCTTCATCATTTTCTTCATGCCGGGGATCATGTTGAGCAAGCTCTTGATATCACCCATCTTCTTCAGCTGGTTGAGCTGGCCAAGGAAATCGTTGAAGTCGAACTTGTTCTTCTTGATTTTCTTCTCTAGGCGCTTGGCTTCCTCTTCGTCGAATTGGTCCTGAGCACGTTCTACGAAGGAGATGATGTCACCCATACCGAGAATCCGCTGGGCCATCCGCTCGGGGTGGAAGACATCCATCGTGTCCAGCGTCTCGCCGGTGGAGATAAACTTGATGGGCTTGCCCACGGTGTACTTCACGGAGAGGGCAGCACCACCACGAGTATCACCATCGAGTTTGGTGAGGACGACGCCGTCGAAGTTGATCCGATCGTTGAAGGCCTTGGCGGTGTTAACGGCATCCTGGCCGGTCATCGAGTCAACGACGAAGAGTGTTTCGTTGGGAGAGATCGCGTCGCGTACGTCGCTGATCTCTTGCATCATTTTTTCATCGACCGAAAGGCGGCCGGCAGTATCGACGATGACGACGTCGTACTTTTCATCCTGGGCGTGAGCAATGGCGTTGAGCGCAATCTCGACCGGGTTCTTATTTTCCGGCTCTTTATAAATGCCAGCACCAACCTGTTCGGCCAGTACGGTCAACTGATTGATGGCTGCCGGGCGATAAACGTCACAGGCAGTAACCAGCACTTTCAACTTACGCTTCTCCTTGAGGTAAAGGGCAAGCTTACCGGTAAAGGTCGTTTTACCAGAACCCTGCAGGCCGGCAATCAGTACCACGCCAGGTTCTCCCTTTACGTTGATACCTACACTTTGGCCACCCATCAGTTCAGTCAGCTCGTCCTGAACGATCTTAACCATCATCTGACCGGGCTTCACCGCCTTGAGTACGTTGTCAGTACCAAGCGCCTTGTCCTTCACCTTGTCGGTGAATTCTTTGGCAATCTTGTAGTTAACGTCGGCACCAACGAGCGCCCGGCGAATCTCTTTGAGACTCGTGGCTACGTTGATTTCGGTAATTTTATTGTCGCCGGTGAGGCTCTTAAATGCGCCTTCCAGGCGATCACTCAGGTTATCGAACATACTGGTATAAACTTAGGGCTGCGAAGATAGTTCGCCGGAGGGGAATTTGGGCAGTTGTCGGTGGGTTTTTGGGCGCGGTCTACGAAGTTGGCGTTTATGCTGAGCGTAGTCGAAGCACAGGTGCAAGCAAAGCGCCGAACCCTTTTCCCTTGCTCTTTTTATCCCATCTCCCGCACCTGCGGCCCCGCCCCTAATAGAATGATGCCCTTGGTTTCATGCTGCTGGACTGCCTTGATTCGACTGGTGAGCAAGCAAAGTGCTGCGAATGGTACTTGCGGCAGCTATTCTCTCCTTCAAGCCTTCTGTCATTCAACACTTTTTTGCACCTGCGTCCGCGCCTCTAAATGCCTCATAATTAACAAATTCGATACGAATTATGGATGGAATTCGGCCCAGTACCGCCCCAAAATGCGTTTAAACCCAAAAACTGCCGCAAAATCACGTGACTTACGCTTGCAAAATCCGTCTGTATGATTAAATTGCCAGTGCTTTACCCACTTTTAGTCGGGCCTGAGGGCTGTTTTGTAAATTTTGTACCTGTTAGGGGCGGCTAAGCAAAATAATCAGCACGCAGACGAGTGTGTCTTCTTCTTACCACTTATTAATTAATCACACATTATCACATGTCCAATTTTCTCAAGTTCGTCTTGATGGCGCTGGCTTGGGGGGTGTTCTTCCTGGCAACCTTCTACGGTTGCATCAAAGAAGAATATTACCCGACCGACGACGGAGCCGCAATCACCGCTCCTGCCCCCGTCTCAGATGACTACACTGTTGCTGCCAGTTACGGCTCCAACGATGTCCTTACGGGCAGCTTATGGCAAGCTGAACTCGACGCATTGTACGCCCAATTTCAAGAAGACCCCAACCAGGCATTAGAGGTGACCGGTCGTTATTACCAGGGTGAAGCTGCTCCGGATGGCTTCGAAAACATGGGCTTCTCCCGAGCCGACGAGATTAAAAAAATGCTCGTAGCCAGGGGAATACCTGCCGACAACATCCGTACACTCGGCCGACTCGCGTCTGGCGAAAAGCCTGCTGATGGTGACACCTTTGCTGCCGGCAACTTTGGCTGGGGAACTATGGCCGCCGAAGGCGAACCCGATGTGCCCGAACTCGTCAAGGTCAGCAGTACCGAAATTAAGGTTCGTTTCCCCTTCAGCAAGGCGACCAGGTCGCTTGGCATTGAGGTAGAAAATTATCTCAAAACCCTGGCCGAGCGCGTCAAAACCTCGCGGGAAACCATCACCATTGTAGGGCATACCGATAATGTTGATTCTGACGCCTTTAACTTGACGCTTGGCCAGCAACGGGCAGACTTCGTGAAGGCCCGTCTACTCAGCTATGGGGTAGACGCCTCGCTCATCTCTACCTCTTCTAAAGGCGAGAGCGACCCCGAGGATACCAACACCACCGCCGACGGTCGTAAAAACAACCGCCGCGCCGTTGTCAACCTCAACAAGGCCCAGTAACCACATCCAACTAACGATTACATTCATCAATAATGACACATATACTTCTTCACGTAAACAACGACCCCTTCTTGGGCATCCACTCCGACTGGTGGGGACTGTGGACCTTAGTCGCCTTCGCTTTCGGTGGCTTTATGTACTGGGTCCTCTGGGGCCGGGGCACAAAAGAGGACTGTTCTCTCGTCGAAGCTGACCGCGACCGCTACCACACGGCTGCCACTAAGTGGGAAAAAGACTACATGAGCCTCAAGTACCAGTTACAGGAATCCCAGAAAGGCGAAGCAGACTATCGCGCCCGCCTAAAGTCTTGTGAATCCGACAAGCAGGCACTTAAGTTTGCCGCTGACGGCGCTGGCCCTGCCCTAATCCCTGTTCCCGTAGACACGGGGAAGATGGGCATCGTCTCTGGCGGTGGCTCCATTTACACCGGCTTGTTCGACAACGACAACTTCCAGATCATCGAAGGCATCGGCCCGAAGGTGAATCAGGTACTGATCGATGCCGGTTACAAAAACTGGAGTGATCTCGCCGCTGCGGAGCCCGCTGACATTAAGACGAACCTCGATGCCGCAGGTAAGCGCTTCGGCCTCTGTGATCCAACCAGCTGGCCACACCAGGCTGAGCTTGCCGAAGCAGGTGATTGGGACGAGCTGATCCATTACCAGAAATTTACGGACGGTGGTGTTGAAACCAAAGGCGACTTCGAAACACCTTCTAAGTTCGAGAAGCTATCGGCCAAGAAACTTGGCTTCAGTAGCTCCAACCCCAACGACCTGAAAGTCGTGGAAGGTGTCGGGCCGAAGATCGAAGGCCTCCTGAAGGCTGATGGGATCAACAACTGGGCGGACCTCGCCGCTGCTGACATCGGCCGCATCCAGGGCATCCTGGATGAAGCCGGATCACGCTACAAACTGGCGGTACCACGTACCTGGCCACAACAGGCTGGTCTCGCTGCCGATGGCAACTGGGCGGCACTGAAAGCCCTCCAGGATGAACTGCAAGCAGGTAAATAACCTACAAATGCTTGATTGCTGAGGTCCATTCTAATTGACCTCGATTTACACGGCCCTGCCTCCTTATACTGGAGGTGGGGCCGTTTTGGGTTACACCAGTGGTGTGACTATTTAACCAGGCTCAAGGTGCTGAACTTTCGGCCCGAATGTTTGAAGGAACAAAAGCATATTTAATCGAAGACCTCACTTTGATCCTCTTTAGGAACGTCAATTTAATAACTGTCCGATTTACAGCTTGCCCTCGCGGCACTGCCCTTCACCAATGAAACACTTGCGTAGCCAAGGCTATGCAAGCGTTTCATTGGCTCGGTCAGCACCACGATAACTGCGCTTCAATCAGGACAGTTATTAACTTAGGGATGGGAAATAAATAAACCACGATTTTTGACCGCCTTGTTTTGCCCTCACCGCTCTTAAAAATTATTTCCGTAGCTATGGCTATGCAAAGATTTTTTGACGACAGCAGAAACAAAAACGCCAGGCCAGAAAATCTGGTTTTATTCTATTCGCGTCCCTTAATATCACAAAATCAATCTTTTTTACCACATAATTTTAAACCAACCGATTGCAATTTTAAGCAGACTAACACCATTCGTTTCCATTCCCTACATTGGGTTCAAATGCAATAACGCACTGAGCTTAAGGGGGACTTACCACCTCCGAATACCCACCTAAACACTATTGAACTAATGGCATATTTCACCAATGTACCCAAGATTCGCTTCGAAGGAAAAGACAGCGACAACCCATTCGCTTTCAAGCATTACGACAAAAATCAGACGGTTGCCGGAAAGACTATGGGCGAGCATTTCAAGTTTGCCATGGCTTGGTGGCATACCTTATGCAATACCGGTGGAGATCCCTTTGGCCCCGGCACAGCTGTTTACCCCTGGCTCGCCGCAGCAGACCCCGTACAGCGCGCTAAGGATAAGATCGACGCCGGTGTCGAAATTCTTGAAAAACTCGGGCTGGATTATTACTGTTTTCATGACATCGACCTACTGGAGGAAGAAGGGGCCGACCTGGCTACCTACGGTAAGCGACTGGATGAGGTGACCGATTACCTCAAGAAAAAAATGGACGCCAGCGGTAAAAAATGCCTTTGGGGAACCGCCAACCTATTCAGTAACCCACGGTACATGAACGGTGCGAGTACGAACCCAGACTTCAACGTCGTGGCCTACGCCGGTGCCCAGCTGAAAAATGCCCTCGACGCGACCATCAAAGTAGGGGGTGAAAATTACGTATTTTGGGGGGGGCGCGAAGGCTATATGAGCTTGTTAAATACCGACCTTGGCCGGGAGGTAGATCACCTGGCTCAATTCCTTACCATGGCGCGTGACTATGCCCGTAAGCAGGGATTCACCGGCACCTTCTTCATTGAGCCCAAACCGTTCGAGCCCAGCAAGCACCAGTATGACTTCGACGCCGCAACCGTAGCCGGCTTTTTACGGAAGTATGACCTCATGGATGACTTCAAGCTTAACATCGAAGTAAACCATGCCACGTTGGCCCAACATACCTTCCAGCATGAGCTGGCGGTAGCCGTCTCCGAAGGGCTACTGGGCAGCATCGATGCTAACCGGGGAGATTACCAGAATGGGTGGGATACCGATCAGTTTCCGACCAATGTGCCAGAACTGACCGAAGCCATGCTCGTCATCCTCGAGGGAGGAGGCCTTCAGGGCGGCGGCGTTAACTTCGACGCCAAGACCCGCAGGAATTCGACCGACCTGGAAGACATCTTCCACGCCCACATTGGCGGGATGGATGCCTTTGCCCGCGCCCTCATCGCAGCGGATAAAATACTGACGTCCAGTAAGTACAAAGCGATGCGTGAGGAGCGGTACAGCTCTTTCGATGCGAACAAAGGCGCCAGCTACGAAGACGGCAAAATGACGTTGGAAGAATTGGCCAAGATCGGCCACGCCCAGGGGGAGCCTAAGCAGACGAGCGGCCGGCAGGAACTTTATGAGAATATTGTTACCCAGTACAGCTAATACAGTGTAATTTAAGTTCTCACATCTCCTTCGGTACGGACGGGGATCGCCCCCGTCCTTGCGAAATCTCCCGAAACGCTTTAACGCGTTCGCTCAGCGAACGATTCGAGGTTATCCCACCATAGTGGCGGGGGCAAGCCGCACCACTACGAAACTTAATTTACACTGTACTAGCAGCCTGTCGGAGAGAACGCTCATCGTCCCAAAGCGGCCCTTTTTGCGGTAGATTTCCCAGCGAATTCAGTCACTTAACCCGTTAAACTCCCGAATTCA
>JBLHRW010000074.1:0-15896 GCA_047626445.1 Neolewinella sp. | reverse complement strand
TATCAGATCAGGTCAAAGAGGGTATCTTCTTTGCAATTGTAAAAGTAGTCTTTATTAATTCATAATGAAAATTGATTAAATAATGTATTGATAGTTAAATGCTATCGTTGGGGCCGAGCCTTCATTAGTCCAGTAGTTCAGTAGTGCTACCGCATGTGAAAGCTCGCTACGCTCGTGAGGTGATCACTCCCATAAAATGCAAGAAAATTTGGTAGTTCTGACAACTACGCAAAAAGGTTGCGCAGGACTGTATGCTTCTTTGTGTCGCCGACTGTGGCGGGTACCCACCCTTAAACACCTGAAACCATGTCTCGTTTTAATATTTTTTCTCGTAAGGAAAAGTCCACCGGCACCGAGATGACCGTCAACCGTGCCGGTGGCGAGGCTTACGTACCAGCGGGGAATACCGCCTGGCCAGCCTGTTGACCACCAACTTCGTGACCGACCAGTATTATCGGACAACCTCTGAATCTCTTAAGGAATTGAAGGAACAGATCAACGAAGTAGATCCCGGTTTTGCCGCCCGTGCCGCCGTCTACGCCCGGCACGAATATGGTATGCGGACGATCACGCACGTGGCTGCAGATTTGCTGAGCAAGCGCCTTTCCGGCCATGCTGAAGCCCGGGCTTTCTATGACCGCATCGTGTTTCGGCCTGATGACATGCTGGAGATTACGGCTGCCTTGGGTGCCCTCTAAAACGCTAAGTTGCCTAAGGGCATGAAGCAGGGCTTTGCTTCCGCCTTCGATCGTTTTGACGGCTACTAACTGGCCAAGTACCGCGCTGCTGGCAAGTCCGTTAAACTGATGGAGATGGTAAACATGGTTCACCCCGTGCCTATCCAACGCAACGCCTAAGCCCTGCAAATGCTGGTGGACGGTACCCTGACTAACACCCAAACCTGGGAGGCAAAGCTGAGTGCTGCCGGTACGGAAGCCACCAGTGAAGAAGACAAGGCAGGCCGCAAGGCTGCCGCCTGGACGGAATTGATAAAGGAAGGTAAGCTCGGTTATTTCGCCTTGCTGCGTAACCCCCGAAACCTGCTCGAACAGGCCACTGACCTGGTGCTCCCCCTAGCGGAACTACCTATACTCAGCGTACTTATACCTGTTGTGACACCTGTATTCGCCATTTGATTACCCATTGTGCTATCTTGAGACAAAAGTTATCCCTTGTCACAAACCATCTCGGTGCTCATCGTCGAGGATGAAGTCATCATCGCAAATAAGATTGGCCACCACCTGGAACAGTTCGGCTACGTTGTCGCTGGCATTTTTCCCCGGGGCGAACAGGCGGTACTCCACTGCCGTAAGGAGCAGCCAGACATCCTCCTGCAGACCGCCTAACTCCTTGAGCCGGATTTGTACAGGGCTGTTTAGAGGAAGATCCAGTCGCTGATTTTGATAGGCCAGGAAACTGACTTCGAGGTGGGTTGATCCCCGGGGAAGTTTCATGCGAAAACGGCCCTCCACGGTAGCGGTGGTTCCATCCAGCAATTGCTCGCCAGAAAAGACGCTGATGGTGGCGAAGGGAATCGGTTGCCCGCCAGATTCGTCGGTCACTCTTCCTTCCAGCGTTTGTCCGGTCATCAAGGCTGAAAAAGTAAACAAGCAGCAATAAATTAGGTACCTCATTCCGCTAAGGGACGGGAAAGAAATAAAGTGTCGTTCTTGCTCTGGTGAAAGGGGCTTGGATGACGGTGAAAACTTTTCTTTGCCCTACCCGCGATGCCCTATCTTGCTTCCAACCAAGCCAGCCGTCCCAATGCTCAAGTATATTTTAATTGCCTTATTCCTCCTCTCGCCAGAAACCACTTGGTCTCAAACCGAAGTGGACAGTAGCAAAATCCTCCGCATACTCACCCTGAACATCCTCCACGGCGCCACCACCAACGGAGACTTTGACCTTGACGTAATAGCGAAAGTGATCATCGACGCCAAGCCGGATTTGGTTGCCCTGCAGGAGGTTGACTTCAAAACCAACCGGGCCAAAAAATATGACCTGGTCACGGAACTGGGGTGGCGGGCGAAGCTGCAAGGCTTATTCGGCCGGGCCATGCCCTACGACGGCGGGGAATATGGGGAAGGTGTCCTGTCTGCCCACACCCTACTGAGCAGCGCGAACCATGCCTTACCACATTCGCCGGAGAATGAGCCCCGGGCGGCCCTCGAGATCACCACAAGAATCGCATCGGGTGACACCATTGTTTTTATCGGTACGCACCTGGACCACGTCAAGGACGAAACGGACCGCAAAGCGCAGGCGGAAGCCATCAATACCATCTTCGCCAATAGTCAACACCCAATGATCCTGGCCGGTGACCTGAACGACGTGCCGGGCAGCGCCACCATCAACACCTTCGAGTCGATGTGGACGGCAGCTTTCCGTGGTGCGAAGACTGCCTTCACCTATTCTTCCGACCAGCCGGAAAAGAAAATCGATTACGTCATGTATTACCCGCGTGAGCGATGGCGGGTACTGGAACGGCGGGCGATCTGTGATCCGGTAGCTTCCGATCATTGCGGGTATTTGGTGGTGTTGGAGTTGTTGGATTGAAACTGGTGTGCGGGCGGGGCTTGCCCCCGCCCGACCAGTATAAAACTGAAAACTTCAGAAACGATCCAAGAGGTAAGCCCACATCAATTTTTTTCTTTAATTTGACCGCGCTAACAAGATCAAAGCGTTCTAACTACACACCCCTACCAAATGACCAAATTTTTCCTTCCACTGCTCCTCCTAACCTTCCTTTGCACCAGCGTCCGCGCCCAAACCAGCAACAGTGAAGAAGATCGACCACTAACTTATTATTTGCCTGATTTGGCTTATAACCCCGACATCACCACGCCCAAGGAATTCCTCGGCTGGCAGGTTGGTGACTGGCATGTCAGCCACGACTTGCAGCAAGCTTACATGCGCCTGCTGGCGAGCCAGAGCGACCGCATTTTACTGGAGGAGATTGGCCGGACCTACGAAGACCGCCCGCTGCTGAACCTGATTATCACCTCACCGGCCAACCACGCCAAACTGGAAGACCTGCGGGTGATGCACGAGTTCTGGAACGAACGCGGCAGTAACGTGAAGGCAAGTGACCTGAAAGACGTGCCCGCCGTACTCTACCAGGGTTTTAGCATCCACGGCAACGAGCCCAGTGGCGGCAACGCCGCCGTGATGGTCGCCTACTACCTCGCCGCCGCCCCCGCCGCGACGCTGAGTAAGCTCCTCGATAAAAACATCATTCTCTTCGACCCCTGCTACAACCCCGACGGCTTCAACCGCTTTGCCAGCTGGGCAAACAGCCACAAAAACAAGGTAATGACGGCCGACGGTAACGACCGGGAGTACAACGAAGCCTACCCCCGTGGCCGGACGAACCACTACTGGTTTGACCTCAACCGCGACTGGCTTCCCGTGCAGCACCCCGAAAGTCGGGCCCGCATCAAGCAGTTCCACGAATGGCAGCCCAACGTGCTGACCGACCACCACGAAATGGGCAAAGACGCCACTTTCTTCTTCATGCCCGGTGAGCCGACACGCATCCACCCGATGACGCCGAAGGTGAACCAGGAACTGACCGCTAAGATCGGTAAGTACCACGCCAAAGCACTCGACGCAATCGGCTCCCTGTACTACTCCGGTGAGGGCTACGATGACTTCTACTACGGTAAAGGCTCTACTTACCCAGACATCAACGGTTGTGTAGGTATCCTCTTCGAGCAGGCCAGCTCGCGTGGCCACTTGCAGGAGACCGATAACGGTCTGCTGAGCTTCGCCTTCACCGTGCGCAACCAGGTCGCGACGGCCCTGAGTACCCACGCTGCCTTCGCCGATCTGCGCGATGAACTGCTGAACTACCAGCGGGAATTCAACCACAACAGCGTCAGCGACGCTGGCTACGTTGTTGATGTGGACGGTGACCCCGGCCGCGCCCGGGAGCTGATGAACATCATGACTCGCCACGACGTCAACGTAAAGCAGGATGGCGACGGTTCGCCCAGCCGCTACTTCGTTCGTGCAACCCCCTTCACCAAAGCCGTTTTCGAACCCATCCTGGAATTCGAAGACAGCCTCTTCTACGATGTGTCCACTTTCGTGATGCCCTACGCCTTCAACCTGCCGGCCAAATACGCCGCCAAAATGCCCGCTGGTGGCGACTGGATGCCATTCGGCGGTACGGGGATGACCGACGGTACCTCCGCGGAAGTAGCCGATTATGCTTACCTCCTGGGACCGGATGATTACTACTCCCCGAAGGCTGCCTATCAATTGCTTGACGCCGGATTGATCGTGAAAGTGAGCGATAAGGCCTTCACGATCAACGGAAAGAAGTTTAGTCCGGGTACCCTCATGGTGCCGGTAGAGAATAACCAAACAATGACCCCGGAGGAATTACACCAAACGATCGGGGCAACGGAAGTAGCGACTGGCCTGTTCTTCACCTCCATTAAAACCGGCAGCCCGGAAATGGGGCTGATGCTTGGCTCACGCTCTGCTTACCAGACCCTACGCAAGCCGGAGATCGCCCTGCTGATCGAAGGTGGCACCAGTAGCCTGGAGGTAGCAGATACCTGGCACCTGCTGGATCAGCGCTTCGGTATTTCAGTGACCAAGCTTCCATTGGATCGGGTAGGTCGTGCCGATCTCAGCCGCTATAACACCATCATCATGGTGGACGGCAGCTACGGCGATTTGGGCGTCAGTGGGACCCAGGCAATCAAAGACTGGATGGGCCCAGATAACGTCCTGATTACCCAAAAGCGTGCCGCCACCTGGGCTGCCGCAAATGACCTTGCACAAATTACGACCCGAGCAAATAAAAGCCCGGATGCTGATGATAAATCACGGCGCCCGTATTCCCGCGCTTCGCGCGACCGAGGAGGAAGGGTGTTAGGTGGTTCGATTTATCAGGCAAAGGGTGACCTGACACACCCGCTGATGTTTGGTCTCCAGCGTGCCGATATTCCGGTATTCAAGCGCACTACCCTGATGTTTGAACCGACGAAAAACCCCTACGCTTCTCCGTTAATGTATGGAGACAATTCGTTGATGAGTGGCTACTCTCCCCGTGGTTTTGAGGGACAGTTAGGAAACTCTGCCGCGATCATCGTCAGCGGTGCTGGCGGTGGACGCTCCATCAACTTCGCAGATAATATGAACTTCCGGGCTTTTTGGTACGGTACCAACCGGTTGTACATGAACGCGATTATTTACGGTAGTACGATAAGCCGGGCGGGGGTGGAATGATGTAATGGTCGAGACGCTGTACGTCGAGTATATATCTCGCCGCACAGCGTCTTAACCATCTTGTTTTCGGAGTTTTCTTTATACTTAATCCATCTGGGGAGGTTGATCCCCTCAGAAAGGTCACTTGTGTGACTAAGTCCCTAAATCATATGGAGCATCTAAATCGTCCCCTGACCAGCCGCGACAAAAAATGCTGGAGCTGTACCTGGTCCAAGCCGAGCGCGGCATCTTGGGATGGCCAGGTTTGACTTTCCTGCTGATCGTGGGTGCTATCTGTTCAATGATTGTCTACTTCTCGTGAGACACCCTCAACCAATTGTTGGTAATAATTGGAGGCTGTGTCCGCCGTTTCCGGCTAGTCAAGCCTGCACGTCGACTACTCCTCACTCGTAATCTCAATCATCTTATCCTCCACCAACCGAACCAGTTCGATGTAACGCGGGGTACGCTTGGTCTCCCGGTCCCTTAGCAAAGGCAGGTCTACGTGGACGTGCTCGGTAAACCGGCTGGGGGCAGGTTTCATCATGTAGATTTCGTCGGCGAGGTAGACGGCCTCGGGGATGTCGTGGGTAACAAAAATGATGGTGGGGTGGATGCTGTGCCAGATTTCCATCAGCAGGTCCTGCATTTGCAGGCGGGTGTTGATGTCGAGGGCGCCGAAGGGCTCGTCCATCAGCAGGATGTCTGGGTTAGCGATCAGGGAGCGGGCAATGGCTACCCGCTGCAGCTGACCGCCGGAGAGGGTAGGGTACTGCGCGAATTTGTCTTCGTGGCCAGCCAGGCCGACCAGTTCGATCATTTCCCGGGCGCGGGTCTCCCGTTCTTTGGCGTTAACGCCCTGGTATTCGAGGGGGAGGGCTACGTTCTCGAGCACCGTCCGCCAGGGGAGGCTGGAGTATTGCTGGAACACCATCCCGACGCGGGGCGCTTCTTCGATAGGTTTGCCTTTTACGAGGACGGTACCTTCGGTAGGTCGTTGGAGACCGGCGATGTAGCGGAGAACGGTGCTTTTGCCGGCGCCGGAGGCGCCGAGGATAACAACAAACTGACCCTGGGCGGGCTTGTCTTCCACCAGCAGGTCCAGCCCGTCAATGATGAAGTTTTTACCGCCGTCGTAGGATTGCCGGATGCCGCGGAGTTCGATGATGTTTTCCTGGGGGGAGTCGGTGAAGTTTGGCATGGGAGGAGGGGGGGATGGTAGACGAAATATTTTAGCTGAGAACCTTCGAATATTCGGACATTCGAACATGTTCGAAGGTTAAGAGGAGCCAACCCCTTTCCCCGAACCCCGCAACTTAAACTCTCCGAAGACAATCAAGACAATCGCTGCTGCCACAATGATGCCAACGATAAAGCCGAGGATCGGGATGACACCAGTAAAGGCCTGAATCAATAACATTGCCATCACTACGCCAAGGATGATCAGGAAACCCGCGCGGGTTTCACGTAATCCCGGAGAAACGGACTTCACATCACGGTACGGGAACAAGCGGCGGTTCATGTAGGCGAAGAGCTGATCCTGGAGGTAACCAATGATGACGATGGTGATGAGGACAGCGAAGACACCGGCCACGTTGCCCTGCCTGCCGAGAATGTAGCTCAGCGAGCCCAGCCCATCGTCGCGGTAATACACCTCGGCGATGATGATGTAGGTCCAGCTGATGGCCGTGAGGACCCGGATGTCGTCGATCAATTTGCTCAGGACCGCCGGAACGTAAACCGATTTTACCAGCTGCCAGTCGCTGGCACCGAGGGTGTAGGCCGTTTTAAGGTACACGTCTTCCGTCTCCCACAAGCGTTGCATCACGACCGGCAACAGGTACACTAGAATACCAAAAGCGAGGAAACTCACCTTCATGGCCTCCGAGGCTTCGGGGCGGAAGATGATCAGGAAGATGGGGGTCAGCGCCGTCAGTGGTACGTACCGCAAGGTGTCGATCTGCCGGCTGAACATCGCCTTGGCAACGGGACTGATGGCAATAGGAATACCGATGAAGAGCGCAAGGAATACCGCCCAGAAGTACCCCTGAAGGTTACGCCAAATGGACACTCTGGCGTGGTGCAATAAGCTTTCGTTCGCCGAGGTTTCTGCCGGACTGATCAGGACTGGAATGACACCGATAACCTTCTGTGGCGGGGGCAACAGTGGATATATTTTGTTGAAACTCTTAGCGTCCGCAAAGGCAATGGAGTCCTTGACAATCAGTTCATTGCGCAGCGCGATGGAGTCGGGGTCCGCATTCAGGCTGGAAGGCATCCTGGAGTTCTGGTAGCCAACGGGTGCCTGCACGGAAAGCTGTTCGGCGAGCAGCCACCAAAATAACAGAAATAAGACCAGGCCGCTGATGGCCAGCAGGGTTTTCTGAAGTTTGGAAAAACGGTAAGGAGCGTCCAGTAGGGACATGGGCTAGGGGTTAATTCGTTAGGCAGCACAAATCAGATGGAGGCGAAAGGTAGGGTTTTAGGTTGGAAACTCAAACGGCTGCTGCTGTAGATGGATTTTAGGGCGCGGCCGCAGGTGCAAAGTGAAGGATAAAAGGAGCAAGGAAGAAGGATAAGGTTTGTTCGTCTGCTTTCTTCTACCTCCCCTTGCATCCTGCGGCCGCGCCCACTCTCCTAAGAAAGTAACGAATGAGCTACCAGACTACCAGACTACCAGACTACTTTTGCGCTTCCCATGCAAAGCACCTTTTCCTACTGGCTTTTTCGCATCACCTCCGCCCTCCGTTGGTACGCTGGTGCCCGAACGCGCTATGATGTGCATAGCCCCCACTTGGTCGAATTTCTGCGGGAGGTCTACAACGATGACCGACACTACCACGCCTTCGACCTCATCAGGTCCGTGCGCGCCTACTGGCGCCGAAAGTCGGGTACCGTAAAGTTGCGCGCCCTCGGCGCGCCCAGCAAAACCACCCGAAAAAACGAACGTACCGTCAGCTCCCTAGTCGCCACCAACGCCATCGACGATCGATGCGGGAGGTTACTCTTCCGACTCGCCATCTGGCTGGAAGCCAAAAATATTCTGGAGTTCGGTACCAACGCCGGTATCTCGACCCTTTACCTCCACGCCGCAGATACCCGCGCCCGCCTGGATACCGTTGAAGGGAACCCCGACGTAGCTGCCCTGGCCCAGGAAACCTTCTCCAAAGCCGGCATCGGTCTCGGCCTCCACGCACATATCAGCCTTTTTCAGGATTGGCTCGATCAGCAGCCCCAGACGAGCACAGCGAGCAGCTTTTCCCAACGCGCAGCCCCCAACGGAGCGAAGCTCCTCTCAACGCACAGCTCCCAAGGGCCGCAGGCCTCCCAAGGCGAGCACAGCGAGCCCCTTGACCTGTTCTTCCTCGACGGAGACCACCGGGAACAACCCACCTTGGACTACGTCAACCAACTGCTGCCCCGAACCACCGAAAACGCCGTTTTCGTGATCGCCGACATCCACTGGTCTCCCGGCATGGAACGCGCCTGGGAAGCCCTTAAACAGCTACCTGAAGTTACCGCCTCCGTCGATGTGTACCACTTCGGCCTGCTATTCTTCAAGCCCGGGGTCAATAAGGTCCACCTCCGGTTGATCCAGACGCGTTTTAAACCTTGGCGACTTGGCTTCTTTGGTTGACCGTGGCCATCGACTTACTGGACCACAGCAATTAATTGCCGGATTCCTAAACAGCCGAGGTAGCGCCTCCGAGCCGTCCGACCGCCTACGCCTCTGCTGCGGCGAAGCTCCAAGCGGCCCGACGGCCTGCGGCAAGCAAGAGGTGAGACTTCCGTCGGATGGCTACGCGTCAAGGCCGGAGGCCTTGCGACGTGGGCCGCGTCGGGCGGCTTGTTGATCGGCTAAAAATTACGACCAAATTAGTCGATGGTAACGAGCGCAAGCGAGCATTCCTATGCGGCAGCCTACCCACTACCCACTATCAAGGCCGAAGGCCGTCTATCGAGCGCAGCGAGTAGTAGCCTCCCCACTACTTACTACCCTTCAATTCCATAGCATTATAATCCAATCCCGGATCCAGCGAAGTAGTGCTGTACTTAAACCGCTTGGAGACCACCAGCCGTTTTGCCGGATTAAAAAGAAAAACCATCGGCTGGTTCTCGTAGATGATCTCCTGGAAGCGATGGTACAATGGGTCCCGGCTGCTGGCTTTCATGGTTGTGGCAATTTGCTTAATCAGCCGGTCGGCCTCTTTATTGGCAAAACCACTTCGGTTACTACCATCCGGCGGTACTGAGTTCGAGGCCCAAACCTGGGTGAACTCATCAGGGTTAGGGTCCATGCCCATGCCCAGCAGTGACATCGAGAAATTCCCCTTGTCCAGCTCATCGTAAAGCGCCTTGGGGGCCTGTTGTATAACTTCGATGTCGACGCCAACTTCCTTGGCCCATTCGGCAACCAGTGCGCCCACCGCTGCGCTGGTAGCGGAAGGGAAGACAAGAAACTGTAAACTTAATTCTTCGCGGCTGCCATCAATTTCCTTATCAAGTGTACCGTCTCCGTTGGTGTCAGCCCAACCAACTTCTTTCAGCAGGGTCTCTGCTGTCTCAGGGTCGTATTCTATATTAGGGAGGTTGGCATAGTAACTTTTACCGGGAAGCACCGGTCCATTGACCCGGGTCGCGAGGCCTGGCAGGAGCTGCTCGATGAGTACATCCACGTCGACCAGGTGGGCCAGCGCACGACGGGTTTTAGCCTCTCGGAGCAAAGGGTTTTGCTGGTTCAATAATATCCCGAAGTAATTAGTGCTTTCCACGGTAGTAAAATCATACCGTTGGCTGAGGTACTCGTCGTCGCGGATTTCCTTGAATTGATCTACGCCCAGGTCCATGGCTACGTCAACGAGTTCATCACGCAGCGCATTGGTCATGGTATTCGCATCGGCAATGAAATCGAAAATAATGTTTTCTGCATTGCCCATCAAAACGGTAGAGCGATCGTTCATGGCCCAGTAATTCTCCCGTAACTTGAGCGTCAGCCGTTGGCCGGCATTCCATTCTTCTACTTGATAAGGGCCGCTGCCGACGATCTTTTGTGGCTCAGTGGCCAGCGCTACGTCGTTGAAAGTAGCGGCGAAACTCTTAAGGTCTTCATTGGTCTCCGCCATCTGTTCCGCTTTCTGCTGGTTGGTCAGGTCACTGAGGCTGACGTTGCGCAGCAGTTGGTCAGGGTCATAGGCATACTCCGGATAAACCACCGTGCTGCCAATAGATTGCTGGGCGAGAATGTAGGGCTTGTTCGTCACCACCCGAAAACGGCGTTCGTTATTTGGGCTGGTTACAATGTTGAAGATATTGTACAGGTAGGTACGGTATGGCCCCGCCTCCACCAATGGATTCATAACCGCCTTTAGGCTGAACACCACATCTGCAGCAGTAACGGGAAGGCCATTTGGCCAGGTCGCCCGCTCATCAATGAGGTAAGAGTAGGATACGCCGCCGCCGGGTTCTTTCCGGATATCAGGTACGCTGGCCAGTAGCGGAATTTCCTCGAAGGTTTCGGGGTCCATGCTGGTCAGCGTCTGGAAGATGAGTTCACGCACGTGTCGGGCCGCAGCCTGGGTGGTGAGTACGGGGTTGAGCCCTACCGGCTCCACCCTGGTGGCAATGCGCAGGGTGTTGTCGGTATGCTTAAAAACAATACTATTGGCGTCGTCCTCCTGGGTTTGCGCAGTACCCTTAGGGTCAGGCTTACACGCAGAAAAGGCCACTGCCATCAATAGGCAGAGGAATAATCGAGAATTCATGTGATTTGTCTTTGGTATGTAAATACTCTCAGTGGGTGAAGATAGGCCGTAGGAGGTATTTAGTGTTAATCTATGTGCTTTTTTGGGCGCTACCTCCTGTTAGTCGTTAGCCAGAAGTTAACAATATGTTCTAACGCCGCCCGATAAGCCTTAGGCATCACTGGCTTGTTGACGAAGGCGGAAGCTCCCATGGTATAGGCATTTTCAATTTCCTCTTTGTCTTCTGAGGAGGAAAACATAATGATGGGGAAGGGAGTACGTTCGTTGTTGTCCTGCAAAACCTTGAGGACGCCGAAGCCGTCAATACGAGGCATGTGCAGGTCCATGATGGCCAGGCTAATACCTTTTACAGGATGATTCTTTTTGTAGAATTCAAGGAAATGCGCTCCGTCGCGTAGGCGGATAACGTCTATCGTTTTATCGATCTGTTGGAGCGTGCGCTTCGCTAGCGCCGCCTCGAGAGGATCGTCTTCGATTAGCAGTACACGGTGAGGTGTCATTGTAGTTTTCTGTGAATCGGTAGGTAGATTTGGGGAAACGCGACACATGCTTGCGTAAACGGTTCCCGGCCTCTCACCGTAAGTTCAAGGGATATAATGGCAGGAAGGTACGGAAATAGATAATAGTCTACCACGACAATAATTTCAAATCAGCATTTTAGCGCTAAAATGAGTCGTTTTTTACCAGTTTATAGGTTGAAAAAAGGCATGACGACGACAAATGGATTAACCACTCCTCTCTAATAAAAGATTTTACCAGAAAAAAAGCGAAGGCTGAGATGCTAGGCTTCAGGTGGTTCAAACAAGCACTAAAAGGCCGAGGTCGCACCGACTTTAACCGGTAAGCGGACGGTAAAGGTGGCGCCAAATCCCGGCTTGCCATCGGCCTCAATGACCCCATTCAAGTTGCGCATGATCCGATGAACAGAGGCCAAGCCTACACCCGTTCCGGGGATGTCGTCATCAACGTAAAGTCGGCTGAACAACTTGAACAGCTTATCCGCATACATAGGGTCGAAACCTATACCGTTATCGGAAAAACTGATAATATGCTGAGATTCCTGCAGGTAATAATTGATCCGGACTACCGCCCGTTCCCGGGTACTTGAGTATTTGATGGCGTTAGATAGTAGGTTCTGGATTACTTGCTCAATCAGGCCGGAGTCAGTATGGATGATGGGAAAGGCATCGTGTTCGATGATCAGCTCAGGGGCCTGCTGCTCAGACTGGCGGGTCTTCCGGATCAGTGTTTCCAATAAGGATTCAACGTTGACCGGCACGATCTGGGGGACGTAGCGTTGATTGCGGCTCAGCATCAGCAGGCCGTCGATCATCTTACCCAGCTTGTCGGCGGATTGTTCCACGTAGCTGAGGTAAAGCTCCCGTTCGGCAGCCGGCGCGTCGGGCTCTTCCCGAATCACTTCGGCAAAGCTGGCAATGTGCCGTACTGGAGCCCGTAGGTCATGTGCCACACTGTACATGAAAGCTTTTAATTCTTCGTTGACGGCCTGTCGCTGTGCCTCCAATACTTTGATGTCGTTGATGTCAATAATTAGTCCGATGATCTGTTCTGGTCCCGCTTCCGGCTGGTAGCGCTTAGCACTTGCCCGGAACCAACGGTATTCACCGCCTTGATTGAGGTACCTGAATTCGAGGTGGGCACCCGTACCGGTGGTGAAAATATTGAGCGGAACCGGCTTCTTATCTGGAAGTGAAAGCACAGTTTGAGCAACATCTTCAGGAACGGCCGCGGGGGTGAAATCAGTTGTTGGAGTATCCGCTTTCACCGGTTTGCGCATCGCTGCGAACTCCAGTGCCCGGTTGAGGTCCTCTGGGTGGATTTGCTCCAGAAATTGTCGGTAAGAAGGAGGCATGCCTACGTCGCCGTAGCCCAGTATCTCGGCCAACTGTTCAGAAATATACATGTAATCTCCTCCGACGTTTTGTCGGACAAAGATGCCACCTTCGGCTGCTTCAGTTATTTCTGAAATAATGAAGTTAAAGCGGCGGACTTCCGCCAGGTGCAGGTTTGTTTCGGCGTGGGAGACCTTTAGTTGCCTGGTAAGGCTTCGTATAAGATCATCCTTCTCATCGCCGGTGAGAGAGGTCGTCATTATAAATGTGTGTAAATAAAATCCGAATAAAAAGAGAGTAATGACACGAATGTAGTAAATTATAGAGCATTTTATTGTGAAAAGGGGGAAGCGTTTAGGGAAAGGGGGAATAAGTCAGGGGAAAGGTGGGGCGATGCGTGAACCGGTAGGTTGTTTTTACGTTCTCGTACGATTTTTAGTCAGGTTTTATGAGCGACCATCGAAGAAAATATCCTTTCATCACCGCAGGTGTAGTCTATATAATGTGAATCAAGGGCTAAAGGGGCTCGGAAACGGACGCCCGCAGGACCCTAGTACAGTGTAAGTATCGATACACTAAACCGCAGAATTTTTGCTTTATCTTGAGAGGTAAGGACCTTGTAGCGTCGATTTGTAGCTTTGTAGCTTTGATGCGAAGCAGCTAAGCTGCAAGTTGACCTGCGAGCGTCTGGTCTGGAATTTAGCCCTTGATTCGAGTTACTGAACTACCACCCGCACTACCGAGTCCACCACCCGAAGTAAGTAAATACCGCTGGGAAGATTTTCGGTCATTAAGTTGGCTACCCCCTCGTTCAGGTTCGTTTCCAGTACTTTTTTGCCCGCTGCGTTGTAAAGAATTACGTTGCCTTCCTGATGGTCTGTGCGTACGGTTAACCGTCCGGAAACGGGGTTTGGGAATACCTGCAGTCCCGTTGTTCTAATGCTGGCACTGACCAGGTAAGAATACTGTTCCGAACCATCGAGGTCCACCTGGCGCAGGCGGTAATAATTTGCTCCAGGCTGTGCAGAGTGGTCCTTGAAAGTATAATCATTACCTCCCGCCGCAACGAAACCAAGCTCTCGAAAGGCGGTGACGTTTGGGTCACGTCGTTCTATATAAAAGCCCTCATTTTGGGCTTCGTTGGCGGTTTTCCATGCCAAAGCAATATGGGTTTTGGCCGGTCTTGCGGTAAACTTCAGGAAGGAGACCGGTAGCGCTGATGTTCCGCAATAACCGACCTTGATGTCATCCAAGTACCAGCCTAATCTGCCGTCGCAGCCATCGTGGCTCATCACCCATCTGAGGCGGAGATCGTCGCCAGGCCGAGCGCCAACGGCGTTTAGGTCCACAATACTCGTGCCCCAGGAACCGGAGGTACTGTTCTGATCACCGCCATGAAAAGCCCTTAAGCCAGCTAGCGGATTATCGTTGTTTCCTACACCGAGCAATTGACCGTCGTAACCATTAAAGAGAAACGCATTTTCAGGGACAACGATAAAATTTCCACCGTTGCGGGATAGATAAAGTATGCCCCCGTCAAACCCCCGTTGGGTTGCGTAATAGTGGTCAAAAGATAAGATAAATTCCGTTTCTTCGAGGGGCAGCTGGATGGGCGGACTGGTCAGGTTCACCAGCCCTTTCTCCAGGTCCTCGGAGCAATTTCCCAACCGCGGGTTGGGCGCGAAAATTCCGAGCCCCGGGCGGCCGTCCGGAAGGGTTCCGGTGATGGACCAAGGTTTGGCGTCCCAGGTGGAATCTACCCCCGGGATCTCGACGACGGACCAGTTTTGTAAGCTGTCTTCCCAGGTTTGCGCCAGGATGATGCCAAAGGAATTTACCGTGGCGGCGGCGCAATTGTCGGGAGCGTTCTGCGCCAGGGTGGGGCTGGGTAGGCAGGGGCCGATCCCCCGTAGCTGCGTTTCTGTGAGGACCAATTCCAATTGCTGTATATCTCCTGGCCGGATGATCGAATCAGACAGCATGGCGGGCAGCGGGAGTAGGGTAGGGGCAGGAAGGTTCACGCCGAGGAGGTCATTGGCAGAGACTACCAGCATGTCTCCCAAGGCAAAGAAGTCGGTGACCTGAGTGATGTAATTATTATTGGCGTGATGGAAAATATGCATGGCCTTGGTCAGGCCAATACCAGGGAAGGAGATACCGTTGACGGTGCCACCGTCTACAAGTAAGGCGAACGTTCGATTCACCAGGCCGGAATTGGTATGTACGCCGCCGGCGTCGCTTTGCTCCGTGGCACAAACGAAATACGGACTTTCCCGGCTAGAAGCATCGAATTTGCATTCCGGGTTCCATAAGTCCCGGAGGACGGTGTCAATGGCGGTGGCGTCTTCGGCGAGTAGCCAACGCATGTTGTCGTCCTCACAACCAGTCCTGGGCAGTTGATCGTTGGTGTCGTTGCCACGGTCATTTAGCAGGTCGAGGCACTCGCCGAAAATGTCAGCGTACCCTTCGTTGATGGCTCCACTTTCGAAGGCGTAGATGAGGCCGTTCATCGAGCGGATGTAGTTGTGGGTCCACTCGTGGGCGACGATGTCATCGGCTACAACTCCGGTACAATGGCGGACGACGTTGCCGCCAGCGTTGGCGTTGGGGCAGCTGTTGAGAAAGGCATTGGTGACGCCACGCATTTCTCCGTTGTTATCGTCGTAACTGATGCGGTCGAACGTTCGGTGGAAAAGGTTGTAGTACTCTTTGGTGGCGATGAGTAATTCCTGGTCGTCGGCTGCCAGGTCGCCGGGGAAGGCGTCACCCTCGCGCCAGACGGAGTTGAAGCCGGCTGTGTTGCGGTGGTAAAGCCGGCGGTTAAGGTCGCAATGCAATTGATGTTGCAGCACCAGCCTGCCCGTGTTTACCTGCAGGTAAACGCGTTCGGCGCGGAAGCCGGCAGGTTCCGTCACGTCGTAAGCTCTGGTCAGCAACACCGGGTTGTCGGGGCCGGGGTGCCAGGGGTCGGCACTGGTCCAGGTGAGCTCGCCTGCTGTGACGTCCCACTGTAGGGCATGGGGATATTTGTTTAGGAGGACCTGCCGGGCTTGTTGGGTGT
>JBLHRW010000073.1:0-16037 GCA_047626445.1 Neolewinella sp. | reverse complement strand
GGGAGGGTACGTAAATGCATCGTTTTAACTACTGGCTTGGCGTATTCTGAGGGCTAGAAAGCGGTGAGTGGAAAACTTATCAGACTGAACACCCTACCCCAAGAGGCCAAACCATCAATATTCGGGGGGCCTTCGGCGACGGCTTCTACTGCCCCTTCACCATCGGCTTACGTCAACGCGCGCGGGAAGACACTATTCCGGCATGTGGCTCCTTCACGGCGGAGCTTACGCTTGGGGTGATTTCTGACGGTAATAACCTGTTAGCGTTACGAGATACCTTTCCGGCTGGCTTCGTGGTGGAAGAAGTGCTCCGCAATCCCTACGGTGGCACGGTCAGTGGCCTGGGGACGAACACATTCACCCTCACCGGTTTCACGGCGGAGAATGGGGTGGATACTATCCTGCTGCGAGTAAGGACAGGGGCTGCGGTCGCCTCCGGTCCTTACACCTTCCAGGCTACCCTCAACGACGTGGCCCAAAGCACTTCCGTGTTCCCGGCCAATACCATCCAGTCAGACTATCTGCCCTCCATCGCGGTGCGCGACGCCAGCCCCATTGTAATCCGGGAGCCACTGGCAGGAGAAACCCCGGAGACCGACTTTCAACGCTGTGCGGGAGACGTGGTCGTCCTCGACCCCTTCTCGCCAGAGCTTGACGCCAACCTTAGTTTCGACTGGTCGACGGGAGAAGCTGCTACTGCGATCACGGTAGCGGCCGGTGGGGAATACGTGCTTATCGCGACCGACCTCTGCGGGAGACAAGACACCTTCCGCTTCATGGTCACCGACGACAGCGTTGAGGTTGACCTTGGGCCGGACCTTTTCGGGACCTACGGCACCGTCTTTCCCCTCACGCCCGACATCTTAACCACGGCCGACTTACAATCTTTACGCTACTACGCGACCGACACCACCATCCTGAGTTGTACCGATTGTTCCGATCCACTGATAACGCCAACGGGAGAAATCACCACTATACGGCTGGAGGCAACCACCATCTTCGGCTGTCAGGCCACCGATTCCCTCACCATCACGCTGGAACGCCCACTTTACCAGCCGACGGGCTTCAGCCCCAATGGCGACGGCGTCAACGATTGTTTTCAAATCTTCGCCGGAGGGCGCATCAGTAGCCACCGGCTGGAAGTCTACGACCGCTGGGGAGGACAGGTTTTCAGCGGGCCGGGCGGCGAAGGCAGCTGTGCCACTGGCTGGGATGGACAGGTAAATGGCCAACCGGCACCAACTGGCGTGTACACTTACCTGGCAGAACTCACCTTCCCGGATGGCAGTACGGAGCAGCTTCAGGGTGTATTTACTTTATTGCGATGACGGTGTAAGATGATACACGGCTTCGGTAGTGGTTTATTTCGGGAACCATCGGACCAGGAGGTTCTCGCCCGGCCCCTGCTCCTTCATCCCTTTCTCAGCACCAGCGCCCCCGCCCTAAATACTATCCCGCCCCAAATCCAGCATAGGCAACAACCCCCGATCAATACTATCCCACCGCAAACTATCCAGGAACAAACTGTCCCGCAGCAGCGTATCAAACCGGATCTCGAAGGGGAATAAAGGCCGCAGCGGCAAAGGCTGCGTCAACTCCTGCACCGGTGGTTCGCCAGGCCGATTCGGCCGTGGTGGCCGCCCCTCAACGCGTCGCATCCGTTGGGCGCGGTCGATGAGCAGGGAATCGGCTCGTTCCAGGGCTTCGTTGATCACATCCTCCTGGCAATCGTTCCATAAGTTTTGGGTCAGTACGGTGGCACGCTCCAGGTACCGTTCATACACCAACGCGGTGGAGTCAACGACCTCCGGCGTGCAGGCCGTGGCCATTACCGCTAAAATAAATAGCAGGGTAGCAGGTCGGATGCGCGCGATCATTGGCGGAAGTTTTGAGGGATTCTGGCACGGAGGCGCGCTTCTTCCTCCAGCCGCCGCTGAAGGACGCTGTCGGTGGCTACCGCCACCCGGTCCGCAAAGGTCGCTTGGCAAACACTGTCCACCAGCCTGCGGGTGCTGTCCATGTGTATTTTTACCAAGTCATCAATGCGCTCCCGCTCATCCATCGTCAGGCGGATGTTTATGGGCTCTTCGTCGGAGCCGCAGGCAACGAAAAGCACCAGGAAGATGAGAAGAAGTAGGTTTCGCATGCCGCAAAGATAAACGCCTCCGGCGGTTAATAGACGGCCTGCGGCCTTAGTAGATTGATAGACGCGCTGTGCGCTTGGTAGATTGATAGGCTCCCGCACGCCTCTGCTTGCGGCAGCTCCATCAATCTACCAAGGGCGAAGCCCGTCTACCAAGAAAACGAGCAGAGCGAGTTTTCGTCTAACTATATTTGTCCCAAATATAGCCCCCTATGGATCCCCTACGCATCGGTATTTCAATCGGAGATGTAAACGGCGTCGGCCCCGAAGTGGTCGTCAAAGCCCTTTCCCGCCAGGGTATCCTGGAGTTGGTTACGCCGGTCATTTATGCCTCAGCGGCCGCGTTGGGCCAGTACACCCCAGAAGATGACGCCCCTGCCTTCCGGTACGACATCATCAACAAAGCCGATGAGGCCGAAGACGGCCGGATCAGCCTGATCGAATGCCTGCCTGAAGACACCGTCTTCAACCCCGGCGAAGCCACCGAAAGCGGCGGCCGCGCCGCCGCCGCCTCCCTCGAACGCGCCGTTGCTGAACTCAAAGATGGCCAGCTCGACGCCCTCGTCACCGCCCCGATCAACAAATCGGTGATGCCCCAAGATAGCTTCCCCTACCCCGGCCATACCGAAATGCTCACCGAGCAACTCGGCGCAGAAGAAAGCCTGATGTTCCTCGTTTCCAACGACCTGCGGGTGGGCGTGGTGACCAACCACATCCCGGTCGCAGAAGTCGCCAAAGCGGTGACCAAAGCCGCCATCATGAAGAAGCTGGAGATCATGGACAAAAGCCTGCGGGCCGACTTCGGCCTGGCCCGACCAGTCATCGCCGTACTCTCCCTCAACCCCCACGGTGGAGATCAGGGACGCATCGGCGAGGAAGACATCAAGGTCGTCCGCCCAGCTGTAGAAGCAGCCAAGGCGAAGGGCATACTGGCAATGGGCCCATTCCCCGCCGATGGCTTCTTCGGCAGTGGCAAGCAAAACACCTATGACGCTGTTTTGGCGATGTACCACGACCAGGGCTTGATCCCCTTCAAAGCCCTGAGCTTCGGCAAAGGTGTCAACTTCACCGCTGGCCTCCCGGCCATCCGTACCAGCCCCGATCATGGCACGGCCTACGACATCGTCGGCAAAAACGAGGCCGCTCCGGAGTCCTTCATCAGCGCCCTGTTCCTGGCCCGCGAGGTCTTCTTCAACCGCGAGCGCTACGCCGAAGACACCGCCAACCCACTCACCAGCCGGATGCACCTCGTGTACAAACGCAAGCCAAAAGGCAGTGACGGAAACCCCGGTGGGAAGCCAGGTGCGCGAAAAGGCGACGGCCCACGTAAAAAGTAAGTCAGATAAAGATTTTTTTGACAACCATTTTGGTTAACAACGCTTAAGAAGATTACACCAATTCCGTGAGTCGTCCTGTACTTTAGTATTAAAAGTACACGCTCTGGCTACCCGCTACCAGACGACAAGACGACCGGACTACCAGACTATCCCCGATGCGCAAGTACCGCCTACCCGTCATCATCGCCTTCTCCGTCTTTGCCGCAGCCGCCGTCTATGGCTGTTTCAATTTGAAGTTCAGTTTCGACTTCTCTCAGTTCTTCCCTCGGGGAGATGATGACCTCGCCTTCTTTCTCGAATTCATCGAAGAGTTCGAAGGCGATGACAATTTCCTACTTGTTGCCCTCGAAAGAGAACAGGGGGTTTTTGACTCGACCTTCCTCGCCGATGCCCACGACTTCGCCCTCAATTCCCGGGACCTTGACTACATCGAAGGTGCACAGTCTCTGACCATGTTCAGCTACCCGCTGAAAACCCCTTTTGCCGTTACCATGATCCCGGCTATTCATCGCAACGATCCCAGCCGCTACAAGGCCGATAGTCTGCGGATTATGCAGGACGAGCGCTTCGTTAATAACCTGATCAACGAAAAGGGGACGGCCCTGGTGATCCTGCTCAAAACCGAAACCCTCATCAATATGACGGGGGAGGGAGAAGGCCTCAGCAGCATTGAGAAAAGCAGAATTCTAATGGCTGGGGTGGAAGGCCTGATTAATGATTACGATTTTGAGGACTACCATTACCTTGGCTCCGCCTACTTCCAACAAGAGATGGTCGACATGCAGGTTCGGGAAGTTACCGTATCCGCTGTCGTCTCCGGCTTCCTGGTCTTTTTCATCATGTTCCTGCTTTTCCGCCGACCGCTGGGCATCATCGTTTCGCTCGTGAGCATCGGGTTGGGGCTGTTGCTCTTCCTGGGCACCCTCGGCCTCATGGGTCGGGAGTTGAGTGCCATTGCCGCGCTCTACCCGGTCCTGATGATCATTGTTGGCACTTCAGACGTGATCCACATCATGTCCAAATACATCGATGAGCTGCGGGCCGGCAAGGACAAGGAAACGGCCATCCGAATCACCATTAAGGAGATCGGTATGGCGACCCTACTCACCTCCCTGACCACCGCCATCGGTTTTGCGACGCTGCTCACTAGCCGGATCGATCCGATCCGCGACTTCGGCATCAACGCCGCACTGGGGGTAATGGTCGCCTACGTAACGGTGATTTTCTTTACCACCTCCCTCCTCTCTTACCTCAGTGTTGACCAGATCGTGAAGATCGGCAAGCAACAGGCTTTCTGGGACCGGTTAATGGAACGCGCCTACAAGTTTACCCGCCTCCGCCCGGGCAGGATCAAGATTGGCATGGCCGTAGCCGCCGTCCTTTGTGCCATAGGGATCAGCATGATCACCACCAATAATCGGATTACCTCTTCCCTACCCCGAGGTAAGAAAATTACTGCAGACTTTCTGTTTTTCGAACGGGAACTCGCCGGTTTCCGCCCCTTCGAGATGGCCGTCACGGCCAGGGACACTGCTAAGATTACCGACTTCAAAGTGATGCAGGAGATTGGTAAAATCGAGGATTACGTCAAGCAGTTCGACGTGGTGCGAAGCACCGCCAGTATTACGGCCATTTACCGGAGTATCAACCAGATGTTCAACAACAACCGTCCGGATGCCTATGAGTTGCCAACAGACGAGCGGACCTATGCCAAATACCAGCGCTTGTCCAAACAAATTCCGCCGCTGAACCTGAACGTACTCATGAGCAAGGACGAAAAACGAGCTCGGATTACCAGTCGCCTCAACGACCTCGGGGCCGACAGCACCCAGGCCTTCCTTGCCCGCACGGACCTTTGGGTCAACGCCAATATCGACACCTCTTTGGTCGAGGTGCGCAGCACCGGCACCGGTGTCATCATCGATAAGAATTCGCAATATATCCGGGAGAATCTTTTGCAAGGGCTCGGGCTGGCCATCCTGATCGTTTGCGTGTTGATGGGGTTGCTCTTCAAGAGTTGGAAGATGCTTTTTGTGAGCCTGGTCCCGAACATTCTCCCCCTATTATTCGCAGGGGCGGTACTGGGTTTTACCGGCATCGAGTTGGAGGCCGGCGTCAGCATTGTCTTCGCCATCATTTTCGGTATTGCGGTAGATGACACCATTCACTTCCTTGCTAAATACAAGCTGGCCCGGGACAAAGGGCTGGAGCTGGAAGAGGCCATTCACCTCACTTTCCGCGAGGCTGGTAAAGCCATCGTCCTCACGTCCGTCGTGCTATTTTTCGGCTTCATGGTCATGTTATTCAGCATCCACCCGCCTAGTGTCACCATCGGCTTACTCATCAGCCTCACCCTGGCCAGCGCGGTGATCAGCGACCTGTTGTTGATCCCTTTGCTGTTACGCTGGTTGGACAAATAAGCACACGAGCGCAGCGAGCATCCAAATGCGGCAGCATTACTAGACTACCGGCTACTGAATTACAAGACTATTCAGGGCGCGGCCGCAGGTGCAAGAAAAAGGATTAAAGAGCAGGGCTTAAACTTAGGTCGAGAACCTCCAGGTCCGAGCGCGAACGGGGCCAAAGGCTCCCGGAGCGGGTAACGGCGGAGCCTTACGAAGTAACACCGTGCAAAGTCACTACGCTCCCTTGCCCAGTTCGGACATGGAGGTCCTTAACCCGAGTATTCGCTATTCCTTCTCGGCCACCACAATGTACTGGTATGCCAGCGTCGCGTCGTCAGCCGACGTAACCCGGAACCCAGCCCCCCTCAGCATATCCTCCAGGCTACCAAGTGCCAAACGATCCTTTTTGGGTGGGCCGATGGTCGTGTCCTTACGCTTCCAGTCTACAATAACGATGCGCCCGTCAGAGCGCAGTGCCGGATACAATTTTTTTAGATATTCGACCTTATTTTCGATGAGCATAAACGTATTAACGATCAGGATGATGTCCACCTCAGATTTCTCCAGGTGAGGATCATCCGCCGTGGCCAGGCGAGGTTCCAGGCGGGGACGAAACTCTTTCTGTAGTCCAAACCGGCGTAGGGTGTCGAGGTAACTGATGTACTTCTCATCGATTTCCACGGCGATGACCCGATCGGCAATCGGTGCGAGGCGTTCGGCAAAGAAGCCCTCGCCCGCGCCGATATCGGCAATCACCTTCTCCCGAATATCTCCCATGGCATCCATTACCAACCCGGGCTGCTGCCAGATCATCCGGGAGCGGTTATCCTGCCGCGCCTCGTCTTCGGGCAGGTAAATGTCGTCCTCCACTACCGGTTTGGGCGGGTCGGTACAGGCTGCAAGAAGGGTAAGGAGCAGGATAGCTGAAAAGAAAAGGCGCATGAAGGTTAGGTTTTTCCGGTCTAAGGGATGGGGATTAAATAAAACGTGATTCTTTGACCTGCCGCTTTTGTTCTCACCGCTCTTGATAAGAGTCTTCCGGGGGACAACGGCCAAAGTTACCGGTTAGTTTCGCAGAACTGAAGCATCAGGGCGTGCATCTTTTTACGCAGGTCTTTACTTTCGATGGTAAAGTTGTTGGCCATGATGGTAAACGCCAGTTCCGTACCGTCGGGTTGGGTGGCATAGCCAGCGTAAGATCTTACCGCGCCCAGGGAGCCGCTTTTGGCCCATAATTTCCCTTCCGCAGCAGTACCTTTTAAAAACCCTCGCATACTTCCGGTTCTTCCGGCAAGCGGGATACTTTTCCGCCAGCGTGCGGCACCGGCTTGGTTCCGCAGAAAATCGGTCATAAACGAGGCGGAGAAGAAATTGCGGGTAGCCAGGCCACTGCCGTCTTCCAACCGGATAGCGCCGGTTGGCAATCCAGCCGCCGCCATCCAATCGATTAGAGAGGCTGTCTCCGCCAAGGCATAGCGTTCACTCCCCCGGGTTTTGTTGATCTCTCGCAGCAGTGCTTCAGCGTACAGGTTCAAGCTTCGGAGGTTGGTCCGATCAATCAAAACGCTGAGCGCTGGTGATTCGTAGGTATCGATTACCCTACCAGGAACCGTTCTCCCACTTCCCAGGTCCCGGTCTGAGGCGGCGGGTTGGGAGACAGTTATACCGCTGGCCTCCAGGTGGCGACACAGTGCCTGCGCCGCAAATAAGGGTGGATCCGGCAAGGCTCCTTTGATCGTAAAACGGCCAGAACCGATGGGGATAGTGCCCCGCACATAATTGTCGTAGCCGAAGGGCGCGCCGTAGATGTAGGCCTGATCTCCGCTTCCCCGTGGCCCACTGCGTAGTTCGTTGGTCAGTTTCAGGTTGGGTACCTCGGGGCGCGTACGCTGAATGGGAGGAATAGCTCCTTCCCTACCCCGCTGCAGGAAATCTAAGAAGTAGAAGTTCTCGTGGAGGTTGAGCCCAAAGGCGCCCGCGCCATAATAATTGCCGAGATCACTCCAGGGCCAGCCTGCCGCAGGCCCGTCGGAGCCAAAATAGCTGCCATCCCCAATAATCCGACCGTTAATCTTTGTTATGCCGGCGCTCCGCAGGCGATCCCGCCAGCGATCCAATACCGCATTGAGGCCGAGAACACCCTCGAGGTACGGGCTGCCCAGGCTAGGGTCTCCGCCGCCAACGATGTAGACGTCGCCCTCCAGCAAACCTGCTTTAGTCACCTCCCCGGTAATGATCAACTGCGTCCGAAAATGATGGTCTGGCCCGAGCATATCCATCGCCACCGCCGTGGTCAACAGCTTTTGGATGGAAGCAGGAATGCAGGCCGTTTGCGCCTGGTGAGCACCAACCAGCCGCCCCGTGGCCACCTCTACCACGTTGATGGAAAGCTGTGCCCCGGCCAACTCCGGATCGCGGGCAAAGGCCCGGATATGGTCCTGGATGGTTGTTTGCGCCAGCACGGGCAGGCAAAACAACAAAAGGAAAAACGTTAGTAAATGGCGCAAGAGGAAGGATTTGAAGGAAAGCACGAAGATAATGAATAGCGGGATTGATGGTTACGCGCCAAGTGAATGAATGAATCATCGAATGATGGAATGGCTACCGCTGTTACCACTCGCGGTGCTTCGCTTGCTCGCCAGATGAGTACCCGAAGGGCAGCGAATGGTATTTCCGGTAGCTATTCTCCCATTCACACATTACTCCATTCAACACTCCTCTGCACCTGTACTTCGGCAAGATCAGCAGACGTCCGCCGCGCAAAAAAACAGTGCCCACCCCAAAATTGGGACGGACACTATTTCTAATAATTTGATCGTAAAGGCAGCTTATGGCATAACGACCAACCGTTCCGTCTGCTCTCTGCCCTGGCTATTGAAGCGCAGGTAGTAGATGCCGGCGGGGACCTTACCAAGGTCCCACTGGGCCCAGCCGGCATTGTCCATGCGGTAGTTGGCCAGTTGGCGTCCGGTGGCATCAAACAAGACAGCCTTCAGTCCTCCGGGCCAGTTGCCGGTTGCGTCTACGGTAAGCAACCCTTTCACCGGATTCGGGAACACATTGAGCACCCGTCCTGCGCCGAAGTCATGCGTATCGGAAATCCCTCCATCGTTGCAGAACAACATACTGAATGCGGTGATTGCTCCTCCGTCACGATCAGCATCATCATTTAGTATGAGGGTCCAGGTTCCTCCGGCCTCTTCGCCAGCAAAGGCAGCAAAAGCTTCGGCCGGCTGGAAGGTCAACCGGTTGGAACTGTTCCCATTCCGGCAATCATTCTCAAAGTCATTGGCCGTTTGCGTGGCCTCGTCGGCAAATAATACGTACATATTTTCTCCACTGCAGCCCCCCTCCTCAATTGCGTTAAACAACTGAATTTCAGTCCCTTCAGGCGAACGCAAACGGGCCTGAAAATCGCCAATGTACGAATGCTCGATGTCTAAGCTGAGTTCAAAGGACTGCACCTGAAAGGCATTATTGACTTCAAGATCAACCCTGACTTCGGGCGTACCGACGGGGATAATTTCAGCAGGTAAGTTACTCCCGTCAATGCCACTACAGGTGATGTCTGCAGTCGTAAAAGAAACGACCGCCCAGTCGCCAGCACCGCAGTCATTGATGGAACGGACCCGCCAGAAGTGCTGCGTATTACCGGCGAGTGGGCCGACCAGGATAGCTTCCGTTTCCATAGTCGTACTGATGGCCTGGAGAATGGTGGAGAAGTTACTGCTGGTAGACACCTCGAAGTCGTAGCTCAGCGCCAGGGGTACTGCATCCCAGTTGAAACGGGTACCGGGAATGACACTTACGGCACCTTCGGCGGGGCTGACCAGCGTTGGCGCTTCGGCCAGGGCGGCACTAAATTCGACGGTGAACGTGATGTCATCGGTAGCAGTGCCTCCGGTGGCGTTTACCACGATGGTGTAAATGCCCGTGGCTGTTCCTGCATCGGCAGGAATGATTAGTTCAACGGTTTCTCTCCCGTTGGCGGTAGCTGCTGAGAGGATAGGGCTGATGCCGGCGGTATTGCTTGCGATACTGAGGGCGGTTCCTGCGGGGAATCCGTTGCCAAGCACGAAGGGCAGACGGGTTTCCAGGGTGGTACAGCCACCGGCGCAATTACTTTCAGCCACCAGGGTGGTAGATAGCTTCGAAGACTCGAACCCATCGATCGTCAGGGTACCCGTGCCACAGGGATCGAGGTAATCCCGGATGCGGGAGGTGGGGGTGCCGCCGCCTTCCCAGCTGGTGTGGAAGTAGCCGTAGCTGTCGAAGTCGTCGTTACCACATCCGGCCCGGCCGCCGTGCAGCTGGCCCCGGACCCGCTTGAAGCGGTCAAAAACGGGGGACCCGGAAGAACCTCCTTCCGTGGTACCAATGTCCCAATCCGGAATTTCCAGGTGGTCGGCATTGGGGTTGGGGGCACCAAAATAGGCTGCTCTGTAGGGATCCTGGAAAGAAAAAGAAATGCGCTTTTCATCCACACCGGGGTGATGAATGGCGATCATTGTATCGCTGGGTACTTCGGCCTCGGCCGACCAACCTGCGAAAAAAGCATTGGAGGATGGATTAATCGGATCGTCAAGCTCTATGATCGTGACGTCAGACGGCGCGTAGCTGGCCAGCCAAGTGGCGCCGGAGTTGAAAGTGCTCCTTTGGCCACCGCCGTTTCCACCACTGGCTCCACTATTGGGTTGGCGGCAGGTCGGGCTTTCAAAGTTCCAGTAGGCGACCAGTGCCGGAGCACGGCCGCTAGTAACACCACAATGGTTCGCGGTCATGAAGAGCGGCTTTCCGTCTCCATTTACGTTGTTGACAAGAAAGCCGGTACAAACATCCGTACCGCTGATGGTAAAGGCGGCAACACTCCGGATGATGTCCCGGTAGCCGTCAACAATGCCCCAGCCATCAGCCTGCGAACAAATTACGTCGAGGTTACAGGCCCCGGAAAAGGCTTTACGGGCGTCAATAAAATCATGGTTCACGAAAGTTAGGTAAAGCTGTACGCGCTTTTTGCTGGCGGTAGGCACCCGCAATTCCAGCATTAACGCATCTCCGTCTATCAGGGGGGTCCAGAGTTGGTTGTGTTCTTCATTATCGGCTACCGTAAAAGGACCGAGGTGTTCCGCCTCCGTTACCAGAGACAATTCGGCGCCAGCGGGCAAGTTATACTCGGAGAACCCGAGGTTCAACGTTTTTGCGCCAGGGCTACTGATGCGCATCCGCCAAATGGAATTCGTCCCTTCTTCTGACCAGCTACCGTGGGTAGTAGGCCGAATCTTAGTTGAAATCGGTACCGCGAAGCGGTTGGCACGGCCAGGGGCACGGGCTTCCATTTCAGCGGTCAATAAGTCGTTGTTGTTTTGAAGCGGAAGCCGCTCAACGGGGACCTTATCCAACTGCTCGGTAGTCAAGGCGTATTGGGCAAAAAGTAAGCCAGAGCAGCAGAAAAAGGCCAGTGCAATGAGCCCTTTGCGTAAAGAAGAATACATGTAATTTCAGTTTTGATGTAAGACAATGCGGCAAATTGATCGGTTCAGGTCGCCAGGAACGAAAAGCAATTGCAAGGTAAGCTCCGGCAACATCAATAAATAATTCAAGTGACGCTTTGTAGGATAAACTACAAACCCTTATCTTTGCGCCCCTTAACGAATCTTCCGGCCGGCCCCCCGTCCGATCCCAAAATAAAGTACCATGAAAAGAACGTTTCAACCCTCCAAGCGCCGTCGTGTTAACAAGCATGGTTTTCGTAGCCGCATGAGCACGAAGAACGGCCGTAAACTACTGGCTCGCCGCCGCGCCAAAGGCCGTGCGAAGCTGAGTGTAAGCGACCAGACTTACAGCAAGTAAACGCCCTACCGGTTAAGCCCGGAAGGTCGTTTAAGAGATATTAGCCCTTTCCTGCTTTGCGGGGAAGGGCTTTTCTCGTAGTGACTCGCTTTGCTCCTGCTGCAGGGGTTGCAGCGCAAAATTCAGGCTTCCAGGCTATTAATTTGCCTGCTTTTTTCAATTTTTTTTGCGCGGGCGCAGGTGCCAAAACAGTAATTAAAGAGCAATGGGAAGTAACGGTTTAAGCTGGAGTGAACGAGTAAAAATTGCAACTTTTGCCCCACTTCAGGTTTTGATGCTAGTGAAAAACCAATAATTTTCGATTCAGTGATCGCAGCTGTTTTGCAACACCTGCAACAGGAGCGAAGCGACCCTGGAACCGGAGCGACTCGACTCGACCATGAAAAAAATCACCATCCTTACCGGTGCCGGCGTATCCGCCGAATCCGGCATCGCCACCTTCCGCGACAGCAACGGCCTGTGGGAAAACCACCGGGTAGAAGACGTGGCCAGCCCGGAAGGTTTTGCCCATGCCCCCGAGCTTGTTCTTAGTTTCTATAATCTGCGGCGGGCCCAACTACATACCGTTCAACCTAACGAGGGGCATCGGCTCATCGCAGCCCTTGAAGCTGACTACGCAGTAACCGTCGTCACCCAAAACATCGATGATCTACACGAGCGGGCGGGCAGCACCAACATTATTCACCTACACGGAGAATTATTGAAGGCGCGACCGGCGGCAGGTGACGGCTTCATCGTTGACTGGCCTGGAGACATTAAGCTCGGAGACACTGATGACAAGGGCGTACAAATGCGGCCACACATCGTTTGGTTCGGAGAACACGTTCCGGAAATCGAGAACGCCGCCCGGGTGGTCCTCCAAGCTGATCTGATCATCATCGTTGGTACGTCCATGCAGGTTTATCCCGCAGCTGGCCTGGTGGGCTACGCGGATGATTCCGTCCCCGTTATTTACATCGACCCCAAACCGACCATCAACCATGAGTTGAAGCGGCGGGGCAACATCCACACCATCGAGATGGGTGGTGGCGAAGGGATGAAGGTGGCTCGGGGGATGATTCCCTCGTTGATTGGGGAGTAAGGTCGAGTTATCGGGACAACCTGACAACGTGATATTCCGACATCCTAACTTTCGGCGGAGCCGGGGCTACACGCCAAACTGCGTCAAATGATGATCCATATGCTTCCAGTATGTATTGCTCCACTCCTGGGCCGAAAGCTTCGCTTTCCCGGCCTTCCTAGACTCCGGCACCTTCTGAATGAAAAGCCTTGAAATTAGCCATTAATGCAGCTTTCCCCTTAGCAAAGTCCCACTCGTCAGTGATGACAAAAGCAGGGGCCGCCCGGCTATTCTTCTCGTAGGGCTTGTTTCCGATCACCTTACTCTTCACCATCATTTTGAGCATAAAGCGCATTAGGAAGTTGTAGCTGACCGGAATTTTGCCGTTGGCAATGTCAAATCCCACATTATTCTGGGCCAGCATTTGGGCAAAATTCATCTTGCCCCATTGCGGAGCGAAATCGGGTGTGAGTTTGTCTACCCGTGCAAGCATTTCACTCAGGCTTGACTGGCCGAAGAGGGATGGGTACATGGTCTGTTTTGTTTGGTGGAATTATCGTTAAAAATACTACTGCTTTCCTACCTTAGCCAAATGAACCGATTGATCATTCTCCTTTTTGCCGTCGTTCTCCTTTTCATCAGCGGTTGCAAGGCTGCTGGATGCGGGTGCCCGATGTATTAATCAGGTTGCAGGTTGCAGGTTGCAGGTTGCAGGTTGCAGGTTACAGGTTGCAGGTTGCAGGTTGCAGGTTGCAGGTTACAGGTTGCAGGTTGCAGGTTGCAGGTTGCAGGTTACAGGTTGCAGGTTGCAGGTTGCAGGTTTTCAAGTTGCACGTTGCCGTTGTGGTTATTGCCTTATCCTAACCGCAGGGTTCTGTTCGCTAAACCCTATCGTACCTTAGCCCCAATGCTACGTCTGCTGCGCAACAAACCTGCTCCTGAATCAGCGGCATCGGAAATTTCCGATGCCGACCTGCTGGTACAATTCAAACGCAACAGCTCCCCCAACGACCTATTACCGCTATACGAGCGCCACGCCGAGCTGATCTACGCGTTGGCGCTGCGGTACCTCGGCACGCCACAGCGAGCGGAAGACGCCGGCATGGAGATTTGGGCCGTATTGCTCGACAAGCTTCCAAAACATGACATCGGTAACTTCAGGTCCTGGCTACAGACCACCATTCGGAATCATTGCCTGATGCAACTCCGCCGTGAAAAGCGTGACCCGTTGCAGCAAACAAATAATGACGATGTGTTTATGCAGTCGGATCGGTTGCTACATCTAAGTACTGAATCGAAGCCTCAACAAGCTCCCGATACCCGCCCCCTGTACCATTGCCTGAAGCAGCTTAAAGAGGAACAACGGCGCTGCGTCTCCATGTTTTACCTACAGGAAAGCGAGAGTTATCAGAGTATTGCCAAACAACTTAATCTATCCGTAGGCCGGGTACGTTCTCACTTACAGAATGGCCGGCGGAATTTAAAAATCTGCCTGGAAGGGCAGGAAGAAAACAAATCAGAAGAATAGTGTCCTCCACCAATCGCTCCACCACTAACCTACTGCGCCGCTACCTGAACGGCGCCATTACCGCCCCCGAGGAGGCGGAGTTGGAGCGTCGTGCCCAAACCGACGAGCCGCTGGCAGAGGCCATGCGCGGGCTACAATCTGCACCCGAAGAAGACCACACCGCCCGGGTTAGCCGAATGCTTGATGCTGCGCGCCAGCAAGGGAAAACTAGCACCAAGGTGATCCGTGCCCGCCCCAATCGCTTCCGCTGGGCCGCCGCCGCTGTCGTACTGTTGTTGGTCGCCAGCTCTCTGTTTTTCTTGCCTTCTTTGCTTGACAATAATGTAGGAGACCTCGCTATGACGTCGGCACCACAAAGTGAAGCCCCCTCGCCCGTAGCTAAACCTCCCCTGGAATTACCCCCCACGGAAGCGCTTGCCCTTGCTCCGGAAGGCGACACCGAGGCCGGCACCTCCCCTGCTCCTTCCTCCTCCACTCAGGACCTGCGGTCGCGCCCGGAAAACAACCTGAAGAACAAGCCCAAGACCGGTACGACCTCCGGAGCTGAAGAACAACAGACGACTGCCCGGAACCAGGCCGCAAAAAAAAAGAGGAAAGAAGTCGTTCAAAAAGAAGAACAACGGACACCGTCCCTTCCCCCTCCCGCTTTTGATGATGAAGCAGAAGTAGTAGTAGCGGAAGAAATGGCCGATGAGCTAGAAGTACTTGGCGCTCAACGAACGCCTCCACCGCCTCCTAGCCCCAGTGTAGCCATCGCCCCCGCCGCAGCGCCCGCCTCTATTGCCAATAGCGGAGTCCGCGCAAAGCTAAAAGAGAACCAGCCCGAAGCGATTGAAGACGCACCTACCGGATACACCCGAACGGACAGCCCCGCCGGTGCCTACCTCAACGGTCGGATCACCAACGAAAATGGTTACCCCATTCTCAATGCCCTCGTCCGCTTACCGGGTTTACCATTGGGTGAACGAACCGATACCAACGGCGTATTTCAACTGCCCGCAGACGCTGCGGCGACCTCGCTGGTCATCTCTCACCCCGACTATGAATCAGAACGGGTAGACCTGACCGACCTTGCTGAAAAACTCCAGATCAGTCTGGAACGCAAAGAATTTATCGATGAAGATAACCGACCGCGCTGGCAACAAAACGGGGCCAGTACCCTCATCGTTTTCGACGAAAAACCCGGCTACGCCAGCCCGCTTGAAGGCTACAACGCCCTACGTCTACGCATCGAAGAAAACAAACCGCCTGACGTTTCGAAAGGTAAAGTCAAACTGAGCTTTCTCGTCAATCCGGACGGCACCCTGACGGACATCCAGTTCCGGGGAAAGCCTGACCGGGCTACAATGGACTATATCGGCCGGACCTTAGTTAGCTCCTCCGTATGGGAAGTCGTAGAGGGAGATGAGCCGGTGCGGGTTTATTTTAAGGTGGTGTTTAAGTAGGGTTCGCTGCGCTCACGTTGCAGGGGTTGCAGGGGTTGCAGGGGTTGCAGGGGTTGCAGGGGTTGCAGGGGTTGCAGGGGTTGCACAAAAAAAAATGCCACAGGCAATTCAGCCAAGTTTCTTCGAGACCATTTTTAAAAGAATCGCCTGAACGAGCGGAGCGAGCTGCCTAGTGCGGTAGCTGCAACCTGCAACGGGAGCGTAAGCGACCCTGCAACCTGCAACCTGCAACGGGAGCGTAAGCGACCGTGCAACCTGCAACGGGAGCG
>JBLHRW010000072.1:0-16378 GCA_047626445.1 Neolewinella sp. | reverse complement strand
CCGGAGGTCGCTTTGTCCGGGGGGGGGGGCGCGAGAACTTGAACAGTTCTCGGGCGGAGAGAAAGAGAAGAGAGGGGTTTTAAACCGTCCGAATTTCAGCAATTTTAGCCGCCGAAACCCCGTCTACAATGGTCCGGTTAATCATCGGATGGTTCTCATCCTGAGGGCCAAAATCAGAGTCGGGGTGGTAAGCCACAACCGTTAATTTTCCTCCGTCAAGCGTCTGAAAACGATGCGTTCCTTCGGGGTGGATGATGAAGATCTTACCTGGTACCAGATCGTAGACTTCATCGGGGGTGACACATCGGCCGGCGCCATCAATCACCATACCAACGCGCATGGAGGGGTGTGTATGGGCAGTCTGATCAATATTTTCGGGAAAGAACAAGGCATTCAGGCAGGGATCCCCGAGTTTGACGGGGGGAACCAGCAGGGAGTCCGTACAACCATCGATGTACTTAAGGCGTCCCCAATTTTCCACTGGGCCACCGATGGAGTTCATGCCTCGGTAACCGACACGTTCGATTATAATTCCCCGGCCACCGGCAATGGAGACTTCCTCATTGAAACAGAAATACTGTCGGGCCTTCAGCTGATATTCATTGCCCCCACCGGTAATTTTTGCGGGGCCTTCAAAGATGTAGCCATAGTAAGTAGAGCCGGGTGAGGCGAAAGCGGAATCTTCCGTCCAGGCGTGGAGGCGGGTTGGGTATTCATCGTTGGTGTAATCGAACAAGAGTCCGTTAGCAAATTCGAATTCTGAGTATGCAGGCGTCATACGATGCGTTGGTTTTTCAGGTTTTTGTGGAAAATTTCAATAACGGGGTGGTAGTCAGTGCCCATCACGATGCGATAGCGATCGTCTCCCTGGGCGGCACGGTCAAGAATGACGTGCTTGAGGGAAGGCTCCTTGGTTTTCGTATTCAGGTAATCACCATCTCCGGTAAAGGCGTAAATGTATTCTTTGGCAATCATCTTGTAATCGATGAGTCGGGTACAGGCTCGGTTAGAATGATTGGCAATACTCCATTGCTGAAAGCGCACATCGCGGAAGAAATGGTGGGCCCGGTCAAAGATTTCCTGCACGTCCGGGCGGAAGGAAAAAACCGGCAGCCGTAAGGAAACCTGCTGCCACTTAATGGAATAATTTAGCCACCAAAAGAGTTCGAAGGTGCTGTTGATCGGCTGCGGAGCCGCCGCTACCTGGGGCTTCAGGTAATCGATCAGTTGATCGACCTTTCTCGCTTTACCAAATTTCTCAAAGAGATGGAGGGGCAAAACGTTTTCCCAAGGCTCTTCGCTCAGGCCGTTGGTGATTAGGGGCAATAATTTATCACTGCCGAAAAGCTGATCGCCGTGTTCTCCGGTCACCAGTAAATCATGATCACCAAAATGTTGGGTAATGGGGGGCAGACAATGCTGAAAGGGCAGTTTATGAAGGATAAACCGCCTAAAAAAAAGCGGATATTCATTGATCGAGATCATGTTGAGCAACGGTACCAGGCGATGGTGCTCTTCCGCCGGCAACGCCTTAAGCAAGGCAATGAGCGCGACGGTAGAATCAATTCCACCAGACCATAACACACGAATTTGCCGATCTTCTGCCCTGGCTCTGGCTACGATGTCTGCGGCTACTTCATCGCAGATTTCCGAGAAGGAAGCAGTCCTTCCCTTGTTTTCGGGAATGGCATCAAGCACTGTATAATCAAAGCCTTGATCGAGGGTAGCAGTACGGTCGATAATCCCACAATCAAAGAATTTGCAGGCAAGGATGTAACCTTCTGGTAAAGGTTGTCCGTTGAGAACACCGGATTTTGCCCGATGGGAATTAAGGAAGATTACGCTCATTAAAAATGCTTTTCAAAAGTCAGACTACTGAGGAAATCGCCAGGAACGGCCGTTGTTACCAACCATTCATCCAATAAGACATTCAACTTCTTGTCGTGGCTGATGATGGTCTTGAGGTCCGTTGAGATGGTTTCGCGAAGGTGACGAAGGATGGCTTCATCAAAGACGCCTTCCTTTTGGTAAAAATTAACCTGTTGAAGGAGGGCGAAGTACCTACGAAAGAGGGCCTTAACCCTTGCTTTTCTAGGCTTAGCCGAAGTGCTAATCTCTAGAAACATCAACAGCTTTGTGGCCAGGTCTGCCCTGCGTTGATCAATTTTCTGCAAAAGGTCGTAGCGCACCTTATTCCGGCTCCAGACGTACTGCCGGTACCGAAAGAAGCCGAAGTACAGGCTAACTACCCAGCCAAGAGCTGCCAGGAGGAGGAGGTAAATGTTCGGGTTGCTTGCTGCCACGATTGGAAAGACGAGGGGTTGGTTAAAGAGTTGCAAGTTAGGTCGGCGGCGGCGTTTCTAAGTGGGGCGGAATAACCACTAAGGCACTTAGGCACTAAGCGCTACACTAAGGAATGAGAAATAAATAAACCACGATTTTTGACCGCCTTATTTTGCCCTCACCGCACTTAAAAATTCTTTCCGTAGCTATGGTTATGGTCAAAGTATCCTTAGTGTAGCTACTTAGTGCCTTCCTACCTTCCTACCTTAGTGGTTTTTCACCCTGCACCTGCGGCCGCGCCCCAAAAATAAGAACGCATTACCTTTAAAGCACATCAACACACCCGCTATGCGTTTATTCTCCCTCCTGTTACTTCTTGCGCTTTTTGCCTGCACGCCGGACCAGCCCTTACCAGCAAGCTGGTCACATTATGGCGGTGACCCCGGGCTAAATCATTTCAGCACCGCAACCCAGATCGACACAAACAACGTCGGTCAGCTGGTCCCAATCTGGACGTATCGCAGCGGTGATGCAGACACGGCCAACTTCAGCCAAATACAGTGCAACCCAATCATCATCGACGGCACCTTATACGGCGTAACGCCACAAATGCGCCTTTTCGCAGCAGACGCTGCCACCGGCGTCGAAAAATGGGTCTTCGACCCAAAGGATGCCGCAATGGATGAGAAAGGAGGGAGGTACAAACACAATATGATCAACGCCCGCGGAATGGCACACTGGAAAGGCGACGGGGCAACCCGCTTATTCTTTACGGCCGGTTCGCTGACTTATGCCATTGATGCCACCACTGGGAACGTGATCAAATCTTTCGGAGACGGAGGGCGCATCGACCTACACAAGGGCTTGGGACGTAACGTAGACGACAACGTAGTTCTCTCGACCTCCCCTGGCATGGTGTATGAAGACTTGCTCGTCATGGGCACCCGGGTTGACGAGTCCCTGCCAGCAGCTCCGGGTCACATTCGCGCCTACGACGTCCGCACCGGGGAGCAAAAGTGGATCTTCCGCACTATTCCCGGCCCAACCGATGAAGGCTATGACACCTGGGACAATAAAGACGCCTGGGAGTACACCGGCGGCGCGAATGCCTGGTCCGGCTTCAGTATGGACAAAGCCAGAGGGCTCATTTTTTGTGGAACCGGCTCTGCGTCCTACGACTTCTACGGCGGGAACCGACCCGGAGAAAACCTCTACGCCAATTGCGTCCTGGCGCTTGATGCCGCTACCGGCGAACGGCGGTGGCATTACCAAACCATCCACCATGACCTCTGGGACAAAGACCACCCCACCCCGCCGGTATTAGTGACCGTAAACCACGACGGTAAAGAAATTGAGGCGGTAGCACAACCTACCAAAAACGGTTACCTCTTTGTGCTTGATCGTGACACTGGAGTACCGCTGTTCCCCGTTACCGAAACACCTGTTCCTCAAGATGGTGCCTTGCCGGGAGAACAGTTACACCCGACCCAGCCGATTCCGGATATCCCCGCTCCGTTTGCCCGACAATCAGTGGGGCCGGATGACATCAACCCGTACCTCAGCGAGGCAGACCGTGCTGTCGTCGCCGAAACCTTCCGGACCTCACGCTACGGCAACCCTTATCTCCCGCCAGGTGAAAAACCTTTCATTCTGCTTCCCGGCTTTGACGGCGGTGCTGAATGGGGAGGCCCGGCCTTTGACCCTACCGACAATATGCTGTACGTGAACAGTAGCAACATGGCTTGGCTGATCGACATGCGGGAAGTCAAATGGGAAGCTACGGGAGAGGAGACCTGGGCGGTTGCCGGAGAACGTTTGTACGTAAAGTACTGCCAGACCTGCCATGGCGCAGACCAGCAGGGAACTGGAAACAACCCAACGTTGGTCAATATTGGGGAGCGGTATGAAACAGCCAGTTTTGCTGAGTTAATCCGTACTGGCCGCCGAATGATGCCGCCTTTCGCTCAGCTTCAAGACGAGGAAATTTCGGCCATTGCCAGCTACGTTTTAGTACAAGAAGAGACCGGGAATAATGTCTTTACCATCAAACCGTTATCGCCCGAAGAAGATCCATATTTCCTTCCCTGGAAGATGAACGGCTACCGAAAATTCCTGGCGCCAGACGGTAAACCTGCCATTGCACCGCCCTGGGGTAGCCTCACGGCCATCGACCTGAATACCGGTGCGCACCGGTGGCAAATCCCCTTGGGAGAATACCCGGATTATAAGGCGAGGGGCATCCCCGCTACCGGTACCGAGAATTACGGTGGGCCCGTCGTCACTGCCGGCGGCGTACTCTTTATCGCTGCCACTTCTGATGGTAAATTCCGCGCCTTCAATAAGCGGAATGGTGCCCTTTTATGGGAAACGGACCTGCCGGCTGCCGGCTTTGCTACGCCTGCCGTTTATGAGATTGACGGAAAACAGTTGGTTGTGATCGCTTGTGGCGGAGGGAAGCTGGGCACCCGGGCGGGGGATAGTTATGTTGCTTTTGGGTTGCCGGATTTAGTTCAATAGTTCATAGTTGGCGCGACTATGAACTATGATGCGGTCGCCGAGCCATTCCCGGTCAAGATTATTGCTCCAATTCCTTGCCCAGAGAAGTGACTCCTTATCGGCCAACGGATTGGCTTTGTAGGTTTCGATCCCTGCATGGACAAAAAGGTACCCATCCGTTTCCAGGTACAGCGGCAAGTTTTCCATCCAGGCCAGGTATTTCTCAGGAAGCGAGAAATCCTGGCTACCGAAGCTGAGGCAAGTTTCTTTGCCTCCGTGCTGCAGCCACATGCGCCAGTAGTCTCGATTTTTCGGTGCTTCGAGGCACATTTGTTCGTGGTTGCCCCGAAGGCAATGAACCCGATGCCCACTAAGGGACGCGAAATAAATAAACCATGCTTCTTGACCGCCTTTACTGTCTGGCCCTCGGTCAATAAAATCTCCCAATAGGAAAAGTTCGTCTTCTCTGCTGAATTCCAGGCGCTGAAGGAGTGCTTTAAAAGTGGTTAGGTGGCCGTGGATGTCTGAAATGGCATATTGTCTCATAGGGAAGGGAAGGGAAGAAAGAAAGAGAAAAGGGGAAAAGGGAAGGGAGAAAGGCGTGGACAAGGCAGCACCAGCAACTTTCCATTAGAATAACAGCATTTAATATAGGCAAGGTTGCGGTTAAAATCACTTTGGGCTTGCGAATGTGCGCCAAAGAATTACCTTTGCGACTGTGCCGCCCGGATGGCGGAACTGGTAGACGCGCTGGACTTAAAATCCAGTTTCCATTGAGGAAGTACGGGTTCGATTCCCGTTCCGGGTACAAGTACAATTAGAACGGTCTTCAACGCAAGTTGGAGACCGTTTCTTTTTGTTTGCCCGGCCTTTAGGCCGTGGGGGTCTTCTAACCTTCACGGTTAGAAAAACCAAGCTAAAGGTCGAGGGAACCAATACGGCCTAAAGGCCGGGTAACCAGCCCTACCCCATCATTTCCTTAACGTGGAAAAACACATTCATAGCCATAACCGCAGCCAGGGCCAGCCCCATCAACCGCATCCAGGTAGAATTGTCCTGGCGGAAGGCTTCTGCACGCGCCTTTGATTCGGCCTTGCCGAAGCTGATCATGCCCCGGGCAAAGAGGTACAGGTAAAGCCCGAGCGCAAAGAGTAGGATTTCGACGATAAAGCCGATGGTGGAAGCTGTCATGGTGTAAAAATACGAGGGGAAATGAAATTAGAGGCCAACAAACTTCAAGCTAAGGGCGGCAGTCGCCATAAACGGTAGAGAGCAATGTTACAGCTCGAAGAGCTTTGTATCACAGGCCTGCACTTTAATGTAGGTAAGGTCACCAACCCATCCAGCCTAATTAGGTTCAGCTACAATTTGGTTTGGGCAATGTTTTCTCCTACTACTCGCAGTATCTTGCCACAGAATTTTGCCCAACCAACCACTACCACCACACCACCACCACATGACCAAAAAGGAACAAGCTGCCCTCGAACACGAAGATGCGATGCAACTTTCGCTCTCTCGCCTGAACCACCGACTGGAAAATATTCGGGAAGGCGGCGGCAAAAAACGCATTGCCAAACAGCACGCCAAAGGCAAGCTAACCGCCCGCGAGCGTGTGGCACAACTCTGTGATGAAGGCGCCAAATTTCTTGAATTCGGCGCCTTCGCCGGGTTTGAAATGTATGAAGAATACGGTGGGTGCCCCGCCGGTGGCGTCGTAACCGGTTACGGCCGGGTACATGGACGCTTATGCGTCATTGTGGCAAACGATGCGACCGTAAAAGCCGGCGCATGGTTCCCCATTGCGGCAAAGAAGAACCTTCGTGCGCAGGAAATAGCCATGGAAAACCGGGTACCGATCATTTACCTGGTCGACAGTGCTGGCGTATTTCTGCCCATGCAGGATGAGATCTTCCCCGACAAAGAACACTTTGGCCGGATCTTCCGGAACAACGCTAAGATGAGTGCCATGGGCGTACCGCAAATAGCCGCCGTAATGGGCAGTTGTGTAGCGGGTGGCGCTTACCTCCCGATCATGTCTGATGAATCCCTGATCGTCGAAGGTACCGGTAGTATTTTCCTTGCAGGGCCTTACCTCGTACGGGCTGCCATTGGAGAAAAGGTGGATGCCGAAGACCTGGGCGGAGCAGAAATGCACGCTTCGGTCAGCGGCGTCATCGATTACAAATGCAAAGACGACCAGGAGTGCCTTGCCACCATCCGCGACCTCGTTGGCCGGATGCCGCAAACGATTCTCACCAATTTCAACCGGACGGAAGCAAAAGCCCCGAGTGACGACGATAAGGCTATCCTGAAAGTCCTGCCCGAAGACCGGGCTAAACCCTACGACGGCCATGATCTGATCGCGGCCCTGGTGGATGAAGGCAAGTTCACCGAATTCAAAGAAGACTACGGACAAACCCTGCTCTGCGGCTACGCCCGTATTGACGGCTGGAGTGTTGGCATCGTCGCCAATAACCGAAAGGTTGTTAAGTCAGGTAAAGGCGAAATGCAGTTTGGTGGCGTTATTTACTCCGATTCGGCAGATAAGGCCGCGCGCTTCATCATGATCTGTAACCAGAAGGGTATACCGCTGGTCTTCCTGCACGACGTGTCTGGCTTCATGGTTGGTAGTCGGTCGGAGCAAGGCGGCATCATCAAAGACGGCGCTAAGATGGTCAATGCTATGAGCAACAGCGTGGTGCCGAAATTCAGTATTGTGGCTGGCAATAGCTATGGCGCCGGCAATTACGCCATGTGCGGACGTGCCTACGACCCCAGACTGATGCTGTCCTGGCCAAGCTCCCGGCTGGCAGTAATGGGCGGTGCGCAGGCTGCTAAGGTGCTGCTTCAAATTCAGGTCGGTAGCCGCAAGGCCAAAGGCGAAATCGTTACCGCTACAGAGGAAAAAGAACTCCTCAAGAAGATCACCGATCGCTATGATGCGCAGACCAGTCCGTATTACGCGGCCGCTCGTTTATGGGTGGATGAAATCATTGACCCACGGGCGACCCGCAGCTGGATCTCAGCGGGCATTGAGGCGGCGCAGTTTGCGCCTACGGAGGAGTGGAAGATGGGGGTGCTGCAGACCTAAGTAGGGACGCTCCGTCAGGGTGATTCCGGAGGAATCATGGTCCTTTCAGACGTAACCTGTAGCAACAAGGCAAGCGCCTGACCGGAAGTGACCCCTGACCACCATAATCAGGACCTGGCGCTTTTATTGGCCTACAAAATGAAACTCAATTGGAAGGCCAAAGTCCGCATCGTTACCGTAGTCGATGATTTTGAGGACCAGGCCAAAGCAAGGAATTATCTCCAGCAGGTGATTGCGCTCGCTGGTAATGACACGAGTTATTACCACGATACAGCGGCAAAGGTGGGTACTACCTGTCTATTTGTGCTGGACTCGGGACAGGAAAATATTTTTGCGTAGGCGTCTGGCGAGAGCTCAATTCTTAATACTACGCTTTATTGCGAAAAATCAATAAGATCGGTACTGACAAGTGAAGTAGGCCCTCATTTATTCGCCCCCTTCTGTCTCCGCGCAACTCCTCCGCTCCTCTTCTCCGCGCGAGAACGCACACCATTCTCGCGGGGAGGGGAAGAACACGGAGGTAATAGATTATAATTCGCTTCTCTTGGGCACCGAAACCTGCGCGCCCATCCGCGTCACCGAAATACTAGCGGCCTTAACGGCAAATTCGATGGCCTCCCGCCAGCCTTTTCCTTCGGCAAGGGCAACGACCACCGCTCCGTTGAAGCAGTCTCCGGCAGCAGTCGTGTCGATGGTTTTCACTACGGGTGCGGAAACACTAAACGAGGAAGTTCCGCCTGAGTAAAATGCACCGGCGGCGCCGAGAGTAATGATGACGTGTTGGACACCGGCGTCGTGTAATATTTTTGCGGCGCGGACGCAGGATGCAGGGTCCGTTGGTAAGACACCGGTAAGCAGCTCGGCCTCGGTTTCGTTTGGCGTGATGAGGTAGAGGCCGTTGAGGATGTCAGGGGGCAAGGTTTGGGCAGGAGCTGGATTGAGGACACATTTTCCGGGCGCGGCTTTGACGGCAGCAGCAATGGTAGGTAATGGTGTTTCTAGTTGCATCAGGACCAGGCCCGCAGCAGCGAAATCAATGCCGTCCAGGTCCTCAGGCACGAGGGCATTATTGGCCCCTGGTGCTACGACGATGCTGTTTTCCCCGGAAGCATCAACGGTGATCAAGGCCGTACCGGAAGCGTGGTCAGGATCCGTCTTTACCGCAGAACAGTCAATTCCTTCCGCAAGGAAACCGTCCACGGCCTGCCGGCCAAAAAGGTCATCCCCTACCCTAGCGACGAACTGTACCTTGCCGCCCAGCCGGGCGGCAGCCACGGCCTGGTTCGCCCCTTTGCCGCCGGCAAAGAGAAAGAACTCTCCACCTACAATGGTTTCACCTGGTTTTGGAAACCGCTCCGTCTTCACTACCATATCGGTATTTGAAGAACCGATTACAATTATGGATTTCATTTTGAGAAAATATTAAATGAGTAATATAAATGTACATTCCAACGATGCTGTCTTCTTTGCACCTGCGTCCGCGCCTGAAAGGGGAATGGGAGAATAATGGAAGGAGAGAATGGCTACCTTATTACCAATTATAGCACAATATGCAAAGTGAAAAATGTATAGCCCTTCTCCCCTTTACCCCGCAGCAACAATCAACCCCAGTCCAACCAAGTAAAACAGCAGCATGATGTTAAGGATGGTGCTGGTCCCCTTGGGCGCCCCAGCGAATTCCTTCCAGACGTAGATGCCCCAAAGCGCAGCCACAATCGTGGCGCCCTGGCCCAGCCCGTAGCTGATGGCCGGTCCTGCCTGGTCGCTCGCCAGAATGCTGAACGACATGCCAATGCACCAGATGCCTCCCCCCAGAATACCGATCAGGTGGTTGCGGGAACCGCCTTTGAAATAATCGCCAAAACTGACGGATTCTCCCACAAAAGGAAAGCGCATCAACAGGGTATTGAAGATTAGGTTACTGAGTAGAATACCAATTCCGAATACGAAAACAGCGGAGTACGGACTCATCTTCCCTACTTCCGGTACCGTGAAGTCGGTAAACATGGTGCTGGCCACGTACTTGTAAAAGAACCCCATCAGAAGGCCCGCTACAATAGCCAATAGTAAGCCTTTGGTGGACACACCCTTCTTCTCCTTACTAGCCCTACGATAGGCATAGGCGTTCAACAAAATGGCCGCGGCTACCAGCGCAACGCCACCAAAGAGCAGCGAAGCATCGCCTTCCGGCCGGTCGAGGTAATTGACGATAACACCGACCACGAGGGCCAGTCCAATTCCAGTCGGGAAAGCCACCGACATCCCCGCAATGGAGATGGAAGCTACGAGCAAAATATTGGCCGCATTGAAGAGTACCCCGCCAAGTAAGGCTGAACCGATGTTCGCCTGATCGGCCTGGGCCAGGTCCTCCAGGAAAGGTCTGCCACCTTCTCCCACACTCCCCATGGTGAAGCCCAGAAGTAGGGTCATCAGTAGGATACCGAAGACGTAGTCCCAGTAAAACAATTCGAAGCGCCAAGTGGCAGAGGCTAGTTTCTGGGTGTTGGCCCAGCTGCCCCAGCAGAGCATGGTGACGACGCAAAAAATTACGGCCAGGCCGTAGGTTCCGATTATGAACATGATCGAGGTGTACTTAGTGAAAATTCTGAATGTGGGGAGTTAAGGTAGTAAATACTTACAATTCTTTAACGCTAAGAATTCGTAAGGTAACTGAAGAAGGTTGATGAGAGAACGCTGAGTGCTGTTATACTACTCTCTCTTTTGCCTTCTTCCCTCCAGGCCTAAATCGGACAAAGTGGCCCACATGTCTCGTAAATGTCAACTTTGCCCACTACTCACTACCTACGACCTACTATTTGCTACCTACTACCCACTATCTACTACCTTCGCAACATGAGTTACGACAACGACCTCTTCCTACGCGCTGCGCGCGGCGAAACCACCGAACGCCCCCCAGTATGGCTGATGCGCCAAGCCGGCCGCATCCTGCCCCAGTACCGTGCGCTGCGGGCGCAGCTTAGTGGTTTCAAGGAGTTGGTTTCCACACCTGATCTCGCCGCAGAGGTCACCATACAGCCAGTGGATGAACTCGGCGTAGACGCCGCCATCATTTTCAGCGACATCCTCGTGATCCCCGAAGCGCTTGGCCTCGACTACACCATGGTAGAAAAGGTCGGTCCTCGCTTTCCGGAGGTGATCAAGTCTATGGCTGACGTGGAGAAGCTACGTCCTGCAGCCGATGCCCCCGGCCACCTAGGTTACGTGTACGATGCGCTCGACGCCACGAAAAAAGCCCTGAACAACCGCGTTCCCCTCATCGGCTTCGCCGGTGCGCCGTGGACGATCTTCGCCTACATGGTTGAAGGCGGAGGCAGTAAAACCTTTAGTAAAGCACGAGCGATGCTGTACCAAGACCCAGCCCTCAGCCACGCGCTGCTGGAGCGGATCGCCCTGGCTACGGCAGCTTACCTGAAGGGTAAGGTCCACCACGGTGCTGACCTTATTCAGTTGTTTGATAGTTGGGCTGGCGTATTGCCGCCCGCTCACTATCAAGAATTTAGCCTCCCTTACCTAAACCTTATTATCGAGGAGTTGGGCGGTAAAGTACCCATCACCGTTTTCGCTAAGGATGCCCGCCATGCGCTGCCTCAAATCGGTAAGCTTGCCTGCGACGTAATACAGTTAGACTGGATCGCCGATCCGGTGCAGGCGCGAGCACAGGTGCAAGGCCAGGTGCTACAGGGCAACCTTGACCCCGTCCAGCTCTACGCACCGCGCAATGAGATCATCTCCGCCACAAACGCTATGATCAAGAACTTCGGCGGTAAGCACATCGTCAACCTTGGCCACGGTGTTTACCCGGATACGCCGTTGGAAGGCGTTCGGGCGTTTGTAGATACGGTTAAAGGCTATAGGTATTAGTCTTGTCATCCAGTGTACACTGTACTAGTGGTACCAGGCCCCTACAAGACTACACGGTCTCCAACGGAGACCTCACCATCTCCCCCTTCCCAGCAGGCATTCATCCCGAACATGACCTTATTGCCCACTTTTCGATAAGCGGAGAGTTCGGCCAGTACGCGTAGGTTACGATCTCCTGTTTCCGGTTCCTGGGTGATCATGATGCAACGAGCACAGGGTTTGGTGATGCGAAATTGGTGCTTACCGATGGAAAGCGCTTCCCAGGTATCTTCGACAAAAGGGGGTTTAGTAGCAACGATGATGTTGGGCCTGAACCTGCGTTCATCGAGCTTTTCCCCTACCCGACTGTTCAGGTCTATCAGGCTAGCCGTGCCGGTGACCAGGTACGGGAAGCCATCGGCAAAAGAGACTTCCTCTCCGGGTTTTGCAAAGCGTGGATCTACGGGTCGGTGGTTACCCAGCCCCATGTAAACCAAGCGTGCGCCGGGGATACCTAATGCCTCTGCGATGGCAGGGATACCGTCATCTTCGATCAAGGTAGCGGTGAGGGCATCACCCCAAACCGTGACGTCAATGCGCCTGCCACCTTCCCTTGCACCTGCGACAGCGCCCAAAATGCTGCCGTCGGCTATCCGTACAAACCTCAGTTCGTCACCATGTACTTCTGCGGCATGTTCGCACATGGCTGGCACGGCACGGCGGGAAATGAACTGACCGCTTTCCTCCACGAACATCCAACGGCGGTCGTCCTGAAAGCCACGGATTTCGGGCATTAGAGAAGTCACGGACTGGCCGCCAAGAGACTTGACTGGGTAACGGTAGAGTTTATGTACATGCATGATAGCGTGATCTTGTCGGTTGAATCAATTAACACGGAAGACGGCGGGAGCATTCATTCTTTCCACCCGCAACAAACCGTCTGCGCGGTTATAAATGAAGGAGCTTATTTTTCCCGGCTCCACTACCTCGGAAATTCTAACAATCGCCACGTCTTGGTAATCAAAACCAGCCAAGGTTGTATCGGAGACCATACGAAGTTCAAGTGGAGGCCTCACTCCGGCAATCTCCAGTTCGTCATACTCGAGGTTAAAAAATTCCCGATCCTCACGCTCCAGAGCGGCAAACGAAAATTCAAACCACAGCTGGCTTTCGCTGTTCGTATCTGTTGATAGAGACAGCCGAAACCGCCGATCGGCGTCGCCCGTTTCCAAAACTGTGAGGATCTTGTCCTGGCATTGCTGACTGCCAATTAAACCTTCGTTCCTAAATACATTGATACTAATGACCTCAGGATCGTCCTCAAAGCGGAACTGTAAAACTTGACCGTTTTCATAAGGTATTGCGGTAGCAAGCTGCGGTAGGACCGGTAAGAATTCCTCGCAGATCAGGTCGTCACCGGAACAGTCCTGTAAACCGAAGCACCAGACGCACAGAAAATTAAAAGAAAGTAGCGTTAGTAGGAATTTCATGTATCAGGGTTCTATTTTGTTAAGGCAAGAGCCAATAACTTCGCTGCCTTTTAACTTCTGTTTCTAAATAACAGCTTCCCGTCTTAGCGCATCCAGTTGCACCTGCGTCCCCAACAAATCTTCCATCGTTTCCCGGCGGCGGATAAGGTGTGCCTCACCATCAAGCACCAGCACTTCCGCTGGCCGGAAGCGGCTGTTGTAATTGCTGGCCATCATGAAGCTGTAGGCGCCCGCATTGGCCATTGCCAGAATATCGCCTTCCCGCACTTCGCTCAAGCGGCGGTTTACGCCGAAGGTATCTGTTTCACAGATGTAACCGACGACGTTGTAAATACGTGGTTTACCTGTGGGGTTGGTAATGTTGGTGATGTGGTGATACGCATCGTAAAACATCGGGCGAATGAGGTGATTCAGACCGCTATCGACACCGGCAAATACGGAGGCGGTTGTAGTCTTCACCACGTTAGTCTTTACCAGGAAAACCCCGGCCTCACTGACGAGGAACTTCCCCGGTTCGAACATAAGTTCAAGGTTACGGCCGTATGCTCCGCAAAATTCGTTGAATCGATCACCAAGGCGATCGCCCAAATCTTCGATGTCGGTAGCGATGCCACCTTCTTTGTAGGACACCTTGAAGCCAGAACCAAAATCGAGGTAATCCAGGTCTGGGAAATCACCTGCTGCATTCAGCAGAATTTCGACAGCTCGCAGGAAGACTTCCGCATCGTAGATGTCCGAACCAGTGTGCATATGTAGTCCTTCGATCTTCAGGCCCAGTGCTGCAACGATCTTGAGAACGTGTGGTACCTGGTGAATGCTGATACCGAACTTGGAGTCGATGTGACCGACGCTGATCTTAGAATTCCCCCCAGCCATAATGTGCGGGTTGATTCGAATGCAAACGGGAACGTCCTGGTGCTTTGCACCGAACTGCTCCAGGATTTCGATGTTATCGATGTTGATCCGGACCCCCTTTTCTACGGCCTCCGACACTTCTTCGAGGCTTACGCAATTGGGGGTATAGAGGATATCGTGGGGGGCAAAACCGGCCAAAAGCCCGAGTTCTACTTCCTGGATGGAAACGGCATCGAGGCCGCTGCCCAGCTCGCGGAAAATGCGCAGCACATTCACGTTGGTGAGTGCTTTACAGGCGTAGTTGATCCGCAGGCGTTTAACCTTCCCAAATGCCTTGGTCATACGAGCATACTGGCGTTTCATCGTCGCAGCATCGTATACGTAAACAGGTGCGCCGAAGCGTTCCGAGATCTGGAGGGCATCCACGCCACCAATCTGGTAGCGACCTTGGGAAAGTTCCATGGGTTTCGTTTATTGGGGTTAAAACTATGCAACCTACCCCTGACTACAAGACTATCTGAGTGCTTGACTAACAGGGCGCGGCCGCAGGTGCAAAGATAAGACGGTTAAGCGCAGGGGAAGTTGCGGCGTCGTACCCTAATCGTCGGGTAATTACGATTTTCATTGGCAAGCCATCACGCTTCTACCCCTCAGAAGAATACCTGAGAGCCAGCCTCTTTGTGTCCCGGGTGCCTGCTACATAAATTTTCATAAAAAGAGATAGGACTAAATAATGCAAATTATGCGATTGAAAAATTTAACTTTGCATTCTCAGCGCAACACTTTTGTTTGCAAAATTGTGATTTAAAAGGTAAAATGGTGAAAATATCAGAAACTGTCATTAATAGCTACTACAGTTCAAAAGTAAATGAATCCATTGATTTTTCAACGCTAGCCCCTATTCTTGAAATGCTGGAAAAGATTAATTCTGGCTCAGGGGGGGAACTCGGCCTCATGGAGTCAGACCCCAGTTTCGAAGTCTACTCATTGGTTCAAAACGTAATGTCCTATTTTGCTGAAGAACTGTCATTGTGGGAAGAATTTTCTGATTTTAATGACAAAGCCGAAATAATGCAGGAAGAATACTTGCCTTCGTTTCCACCCATGAGCCCAATAACTAATTCATACTTCACTTATTGGGCTTACTGTGACATGCAATTTGGAAAACAAAAAGAAACAATAAATACAATACTTGCGGACGTAGGCTTAGCTTACCTTTTTGATAAAACAGTGATGAGAGCACTAACAAATCTCAACTCATCCTGCATGAGGTTTTACAAACATCTTGGGTTCAAGAACGACATGATTGTCCTCAAAGACATATTGACAGGAGAAACATATTCTTGTATCTGCATATCCGGACACAAAGGCCAGGAACATGAAATATGGTATGCTAGAATTGTTTCAACCCTGGACAACACGCTGAACTATTACTTAGTCCTAACAACACCCTACGTAATTCTTAATTACACCGAAAAGCACTGGATAGAATTCTTTCAAAGGCGAGGAATTCATACTAAAAAAAAGGGTTTCAATGAAGAGTATCATGCCTTGATGAAACAACATCCAGACTTGAAATACTGGCATGATTACATAATGGATGGATATGTGAACTATACTTCAGGATGCATATACTTAACTGGAATTCCCGATATCGAAAGCAGCAAACCTCACTCCTCATGAAAGTAATCGTCTACTTCATCGGAAAAACCACCGAGCCCTACCTGCGAGAGGGAGAAGCCATTTACGCCAAGCGCCTAAAGCATTACCTCCCCATCACTTTTGAGGTACTACCCGACATCAAGGGCGCAGGAAAGATGTCTGCGGATAAGCTCAAGGAAAAGGAAGGCGAGCTGGTGCTCTCCCGCCTAAAGAACGACGATGGCCTCATCCTACTTGATGAAGGTGGAAAACAGTACGGTAGTGTGGATTTTGCGCATTGGCTGGACCGACAACTTCAACAACCGTATCGTCGACTAATTTTCTTGGTGGGTGGAGCCTTTGGTTTCCCGCCGGCAATTTATGAACGTGCCAACGGGAAACTGTCCCTCAGTAAAATGACCTTTAGCCACCAGATGATTCGCTTATTTATTTCGGAGCAGTTGTACCGGGCTATGTCAATTTTGCGGGGGGAGAAGTACCACAATGAGTAAAGAAGAGGCTTAGGTGCATTGAAATTTAGTTTACACTGTACTAGTACAATGTAAACTAAGTTCTGACATCTTCTTCGGTACGGACGGGGCTCGCCCCCGTCCTTGCGAAATCCCCCGAAACGCTTTAACGCGTTCGCTCAGCGAACGAT
>JBLHRW010000071.1:0-16434 GCA_047626445.1 Neolewinella sp. | reverse complement strand
GTGAAGGCGGTATGCCGTAACCCGGGGTAATGGACGAGGAGGGAGAACCTGGCGGCGCGCAGCGCCGCAAGATATATCCCCTTACTCATACCCCAGGTCGCTTTGCGGCTGAGGCGGTAGCGGTGGAACGAAGCCAGCGGCCAAAATAAGGCGGTCAAAAATCAGGGCTTATTTATTCCCCATCCCTTAGGGCCGGAGGTCCGTCTGGCGTAGCGTAGGGGGCTTGCCCCTGCGTTTTCGTTGGTGCAAATTGGTTTGCGCTCAAACAGATGAAGACCATCCTGAAATCCAAAAACAATCTACGATGTCAATCATCTGGAGAAGGGAATCTACGCCATTTTGCAATTTTGTTGAACTAGTCGTATTTTTACCACAAATAAAACAAAATGCAGCTCAAACTATTATCCTGTGGCCAAGACCGCCCCGATCGCCGTGCCATCGCCCGTACCATCGAAGAGATCGCCGATGGCGCCGATTATAACCTCGCCAACGAACTGACCGATATTCTGATCGAAGGTTCCGCCGTGGAAATTGAAGTCTCCTTCAACGAAAGCTCCGCTTTCCGCTCCCTGCGTAAATTGGACATCGATTATGAGATCTTGGATTAGGTTATTTATGTAGTTTTACCAATGTGAGAGAACTACGACAGATTGCCGAGGTCTACCTCGACGACGAGCTGAATTTCAGCGAACTAAAAACGGCCACCTTGGCCTTCAAACGCTATTTACAGGAGCTCACTCCCCTGGATCTTGCCAATGATGTCTACCGCACAGACATTCACCTGGAGGCAGGATTGGCCATTGCCACCGAATGGGCAGTGCGCTGCGTAGATGACCTGGAACGGACCAAGACTTTCATCAAGGGAACGGCTCAAGCCATAGAGGATGTCCTCCATCGGCGGGCTGGCCCCGTTCACCTGCTCTACGCTGGTACCGGCCCTTTCGCAACCCTGGTCCTGCCCTTATTATCCGTTTTTACCCCAGACCAATTACAGTTGACGCTGATCGAAATCAACGATCAAAGCTACCAGTCCATCCTGCATATTTTTAATCAGCCTGCCTTCGCTCCTTACGCACGGGAAATCCTGCAAGGCGACGCAAGTATCCTTCAGCTAGCACAGCCCAAGACCTACGACATCCTGCTAAGTGAGACGATGCAGAATACCCTGAAGCGGGAGCCACAGGTACCCATAACGGTGAACCTGCTGCGGCAAATCCGGTCGGACGCACTGCTCGTTCCGCAACGGATCGTAGTAAAGCTCGCGGCAATGGACGTCAAGTACTGGGAGGGAATCTGGATACAGAAACCCATCCCCCTGGGTATTCTTATGGAGTCAAGCCGGGAGGCACTGGCGGAACAATTAAAAAGTAGCGGATCAAAAATGATGTTCCCAGAAGTTATGCTCGAAATAACAAGCGAGGCGCTGGAAGGAAAATCTACCCTCGCCCTGACTACCGAGATCCATGTCTTCGGCACTCAACACCTCCGCTTTGATAAAAGCGGACTGACCATCCCGGATCACATTCTAAGCCTGGACGACTGTAAGGATACCGACCTTATTTTCAAGGCAAGGTATGAACTGCATCCGGAGCCGGGAATTGTTTGGTCGGTTTAGTAGTCAGAGAGTCAAGCAGTCAGAGATCCCGTTTTTTCCACTCTCTGACTGCTTGACTCCCTGACTAAACTACTTCCGTCCCTTCTTCTTCCGGGGCTTCTGCCCTCGAGTAATCGGCTTGCTGTACTTCTTCATCATCTTATCCCGTCGGCCTTCCCGGACGACTACTTTGCTGTTCTTTTCGCTCCTCTCGTGGAAGGCGGCCCGTTCGGGAATAATGGCGATGAACTCGGTGTTTTCGGCGACAAATTCGGGTTCCATCTCGAGTGGAATCAGCACATCCGACAAGCCCAGGCCTTCCGGAAGCGGACGTACCGGGATCTCCTGACCCATCAAGGTCTCGATCTCCTGCTTGGATGCCTGTTCCTGCTCGGCGGCAAACATAATACCCACCCCTTTTTCCTTGGCGCGGCCGGTACGGCCGACCCGGTGGATGTGCTTTTCGGCGTTGTCCGATACGTCGAAGTTGATGACGTGGGTGACGGAGGAAACGTCGAGCCCACGGGCAACAATGTCGGTAGCAATCAGCATCCGGTAGCTCCCGTCTTCGAAGGAAGCCACAGAATTAAAACGGTGGTTCTGTGATTTATTGGAATGAATCACCCCGACGGATTCGCCGAAGATGGGCTCCATGCGTTCGTACAGCGCATCCGCCAGGCGACGGGTAGCGGTGAAGACCAACACCTTTTTTATCTCAGCATCTTCGTGCAGCAGCAGTTCGAGGAGGTTGGCCTTGGAGTTGAAGTTGGGGACTTCGTAGGCGTACTGGTCGATGTTCTCCAGGGGCGCGCCAGAAGGCGCGGCTTCGATCACTTCGTAGTAATCGGTGAATTCGCTGATGGTCGCCATCACGTCGTCGATCATGGTGGCGGAAAAGAAGAGGTGCTGGCGCTTCTTCGGCAGGAAATCGGCGATGTCCTTGAGTTGGTGCCGGAAACCGAGGTCCAGCATTTCATCTACCTCATCAAGAATGAGTTGCTTGACGTTTTTCAACTTCAGGACGCCATCTTTCAGCAGGTCACCCAGCCGGCCGGGGGTCCCGACCACTACGTCGACGCCAACTTCCACTTCCGCCTTATGCTTCTTGATGTTCGTGCCGCCGTATACGCCAACCACCTCAACACTCATGTATTCAGTCAGCTTTTCTACCTCATGTACCACCTGCATTACGAGTTCTCGCGTAGGAACGATGATCAGCACCTGGGGGAAAGGCGATTTGGTGAACCGCCAGAGGCGGAGGCTCGGCAAAAGATAAGCAAAGGTCTTACCCGTACCCGTCTGAGCAATACCGATTACATCCCTTCCGGCCATGATCGGTGCGAAGGTCTTCTCCTGAATGGCCGTAGGCTTGGTAATGCCCATTTCGGCCAGCGCTTGCTGGAGTTGGTTGTTGAGGTTAAAGTCGGCAAAAGTCATGGCGCAAAGGTAACGCTTCAACGGTGTTTCTAACCCTGCTTTTCCACCTTCGTTTTGCACCGGCGTCCCCGCCTGATGAATTACAATGACGCACGGCAAGCACCGCGCTTACTACTCCTCACCATGCGTAGCGTGCCTTTCAGGAAGTATTGTATGTATACGGGCAGACGATGTGGAACGAATACGTATTTAAACACAGCGTTATATCAGATTTATTCCTCACTTTAGCGTCTGAATCATTGGTGGGCCAAGCCGACTTTAATTTGGCGATTAGTAATAGTCACACGTTTTCATCTTATCAGAACTCTCATAGTATGCATTTTTATTTTTTTCGGATAGCCAGCATAGTGGTCTTCCTGTTCTCCTCTTTTGCACTGTTGGCCCAAAAACCAATGCCCGACCGCCCGATCGCTTTCGGCGAACTCACCCAAAAAGCCTACGATATCGAGGGCTGGAATCGGGTCGATGCTACCACCGGTGCCGTTCAGGTGATGTACAAAAACTTTTACCGGCCCATCGCTGGCACGCCCGAGGTTATGGCGCGTGATTTCCTGAATTTCTCTAAGGATGAGCTGGCCTTGACCCCTGCGGATCTGGGCAATCTCGAAATGCACGGTACCCGCTCACGCAGGGTAGGCACCACCGTCCGCTTCCACCAACAGTGGAAAGGCATTCCGGTACACGGCGCCGAAGTATCCATGACTATTAAGCCCAATCGCTCCGTAGTAATGGTGAATAACTCCTTTGTGAATAACCTTGACCTGCGCGACGTAACGCCATCACTTTCTGCCGGTCAGGCCCGTACGATTGCCCTCGATTACCTCAACACAGAGGGACGTATTACCGATGAATTCAACGACCTGAAGATCGTCGCTACTAACAACGGTGCCAAACTGGCTTACCGCATTAGCCTCGTCGCCATGGAGCCACTGGGGGAATGGGAAGTCTTCGTCGATGCTAAAAATGGAGAAATCCTCCGCGTTACTGACATTGCGGCCTACCACAAGCATCGGACGGAACCGGAACCAGCATACGTTCCTTTCCCTGCCATTATGGTACAAGGCACCGGTAACATCTGGGTGCCAGATCCCCTTTCTTCTGCTGGTGCAGATTATGGCGATACTGGTTTTAGCGACAACAACGATGCGAATTCACCAGAACTGCTGGCCCAACAGGTCTCCGTTGCGCTGTTGGACATCACGCTTGAGGGGGGCATGTACTTCCTCAAGGGCCCATGGGCGGAGATCACCGATGAAGAGGCGCCCAACCGTGGCGTCTTCGAACAGGCGACCAACGTTTGGGATTTTGACCGGACGGACAATGCGTTCGAAGCAGTAAACGTCTACTATCACATCGATGAGTCCATGCGGTACCTTAACGAAGAGCTGGGCATTGATGTCCGCCCGAGCCTTTACCCGGGAGGCGTAAAATGTGATCCTTCTGGCTTGAACGATGCCGATAACTCTCACTACGTGGGCGGTTCCCAGCGTCTTTCCTGGGGCGATGGTGGTGTCGATGATGCGGAAGATTCTGACGTGGTGCACCACGAACTCGGCCACGGCCTTCACGACTGGATCACCATGGGCGGCCTCTCCCAGAATCAGGGGCTGAGTGAAGGCAGCGGTGATTACTGGGCAGCCTCCTACAACCGTTCCCTCGGCGACTGGACACCAGCAGACGAGCAGTATTTCTGGATATTTAACTGGGACGGTCACAACCCCTTCTGGAACGGCCGCAGCTGTGGCGTTTCGACCACATGGCAGCCAAGTTTGGGCGGTGGTATCCACACACAGGGCCAGGTATGGTCTACCTCCATGATGCTGGTGTATGACGCCATTGGCAAACGTAAAACTGACATCATCTTCTGGGAAGGTCTTGCCTTGACCAATGGTAATTCCAACCAGAACGACGCGGCCAACGCCGTTTACGAAGCCGCCCGGGCCATCCCGGCATGTACGGCAGCCGAGCTGATGTCGATACATACTATTCTAACGAACCGTGGCTACCAGCTGCCCCCCTTCGAACTACCCGTAGAATGGCTGTCTTTCGATGCCACGCCAACCGACAAAGAGGTTGCTCTTGATTGGGCGACAGCCTCCGAAAGCGGTAATGACTACTACGAGGTGGAGCGCTCGACTAATGAAGGCCGTACTTTCTCCGCCATCGGCCGCGTAGCGGCTGCCGGTGAATCCATCGATGCACGGTCTTACAACTTTATCGACGAATCCCCCATTACTGGACGTAATACTTACCGGGTTCGTCAGGTTGACGTTGACGGAAGTTTCAGCTATTCTGACATCATCACCATTGCCTTTGGCGGTAGTTCAACAGTGGCTGCACTTGCGCCAAACCCAACTAATGGCCTGCTGAGCCTGCGTCGGGTTGCTTTCTCTGATGAACCTTTTACCGTGCGCGTCATGGACCTCAACGGCCGCGAAGTACTGCGTCGCGAAGCAGTAACTGATGGTATGCCGTTCTCCGTTGCAGCGCTGCCTACGGGTGTTTACCTGCTGCGTTACCTCGAAGGAAAAGAGATGACTTCGGTGCGGTTCGTACGTAAGTAGAAGGCTCCGGCCGAGGGCTTTTTAGCCCGGACGCGAACGGGGCTGTAAGGCTCTCGGAGCGTGTTTGTCGCAGTTGCAATATTTGCAGGGGCGCTTGTACTACGGTGCAAGCGCCCCTACTAATTTTACTAGCGCTACAAGAAAAGTATACCGTAAGGGCGGTTAGGTGACCTGAACTCGTCCGGTTTATAGGAATGGTTCAGGAACAACCAGAGGATAGGGTAGGCGTAACGATGAGATGATCGCATTATGCACGGTGTCCAGCCTGCTTCTTTATTCTTTTTATTGCACCTGCGGCCCCGCCCAGGGGCTAATTCCGCTTACGACTCATCACCGGCACCTCTTTCACAACCATCTGCAGCGTCAATGGCATCCGCCCTTCGAGCAAGAGGACCTTGCCCCGCCGCATACTATTGGCCACTTCCGTCGTGTAGTGGCGGATGGTGATTAGTTCGAGGTCCCGATCAACGGTGGTTTTGAATTCGGCATTCACCAGCTTACAAAACCGCTCAATGCGGTCATCGATGTCATTGACGACGATGTTGAAACTGATGGCCGTATTCTGCATCATGTTTACCTGCAGGCGGGTGGTGGTGATGTGCTCAAATAACTGCTTGATGTGGTGCTCTGCTACAAAGCTGAAATCCCGCGTACTGATGTTGACCAGCGCCTGGTTTTTTTCTACGGCCACCATCGGTGGATAGTTGTCGCCAGCTTCAGCAGATATTTCTGTGCCATTCGCCGTTGGCTCCAGGAAGCTACGGACATGGAGCGGGATGCTTTTATTCTGCAGGGGCTTAATGGTCTTGGGGTGGATAATACTGGCCCCGTAATAGGTCATCTCGATGGCCTCTTTATAGCTGAGGCGATCCACCTTGCTCACGTTGTCAAAAAGCCGGGGGTCAGCCGTCAGAACGCCAGGGACGTCTTTCCAGATGGACATGGATTCAGCGTCGAGGCAATAGCTGAAAATAGCTGCAGAGTAATCCGAACCTTCGCGGCCAAGCGTAGTCGTGAAATTTTCGGTAGTGGAACCGATGAAGCCTTGTGTCAGTACAAATTTTCCGGTATCCAGGATAGGCGGCACCTGCTTGGTGATCCTTTCTTGTGTTTCTGGCCACTGGACCCAGCCTTCCCGGTAGGTGTTGTCGGTGATGATGCAGTCTCTGGCGTCGAGCCAGTGCGTGGCCATTCCCTCATGATTTAGAAAGGCGGCCACTATGTGGCTGCTGATGAGCTCTCCCAGCGGAACGATCTGATCGTAATCGTAGTCATAGCTTTCGTTGGGCGGATCGTCAAAAACCCAATCAACGCTGACAAAAAGGTCATTGAGCGAAGCCTCCAGGGTAGGTGGGGTTTCCCCAAACAGTTCTCCCACGGTGGTCAGCGTCGCGTTGTGTAATTCGGTCAGCTTCTGCTTGGCGGTGTCTATGTCGCCATCGGCATATGCCCGGGAGACAACCTCCAGCGCGTTCGTAGTCTTTCCCATGGCTGAGATTACGATGACCAGTGGCTTCCCAACAAAATTTTTCAGGATAGCAGCTACGTTACGAATGGCGGCGGCGTCTTTGGTGGAGGCACCACCAAATTTGAATACGTTGAGAGGCTGAGGTTGCATACGTTGTTATTTCGGCGCGAAGGTAGAAATAGCTGGTGACATCTAGTCGATTCTCGGGATATAGGACAGGGTAATTACACACTCGTCCCTCCGATAATGGGGCTTGAGATTGCCTGGGCGCGCGGACTGCTTGACTCCCTGACCAACGGTTACTCTAACTCTCCCTGCGTTTCCCGCTGCGGCGCTCGTTGAAACCGTACCTCAATCTTATAACCCTTACCGATGTTCCGAACCAGAGGGAGGAACATCGTATTCATCAGGTCTTGTGCCTGAATTTTTGCTTTACTCATTACGTCAGAATCGAGGGCGTCCTGCCGAAAGGCTTCCCGTAGGCTGTTTACGCCTTCGTTAATGTTGACACTCTCGAGTTCCCGCATCCAACCAATGTCTAATTTCTCAACTTTGGGGAGCACCTCATGGCTCAGAATTGTCGGTTCCGGGAGGGTAATCGTAACCGTTTTGGTACCTTCATCGAGCCCAATCTCGAAGTAGCTGTCCAGCCGAAAACCGACTTTCAGGATGGAGATGGCCGTAATCTCCACGTCCGTTTCCGAAACATTTACCCCCCAAATGGAGGTCTGTAATTGTTTGCTGATCCCTTTCTTATCTCTGATCTCCCGGGTGGCCAATTCTCCGATTACATTCTCGACTTTCTCCTGAAACATCCCCTTACTCTTACTGAAGTCGTCGATGGCGGCTCGCTCCTCCATACGCGCCATCAGCGGCCTTAATGCTTCCCCCGTGGCTACTTTACAAGGATTATCCACGTCAGCTCCCTTAGCCAGGATATTCCCATTGCGGGTTCGGATGACTACCGCTAGTATCTTGTTGACGATGAAGCAGGTGTAATTCGAGGCAACCTCCTCAAAAATCTGGATCAATTTCGCTCCGCCTTCTTCATACCAGGCTTCGTAGACTGCTGCGGAGGAGTCGCGCATTCGCATGAAATCATTGTAATATAAGATGGCGAACTCCGGGTGTTGGGTATCGTATTCCCTGATGACTTCCGTGCGCAAACTGTCGTTCAGGCCCATCCGCCGGCTAACGTGTTGCAGAATATCCGTATTGATGTCGTACACCAACTCGTCGAATTCTCGCTTGTACCGGCGGGGGTTTTGTAATATCCGCAGGGCCGTTTCCGCATCCAGGTTAATCTTGAAATCAGCCGGCATGTACTGCAACTGGTACTCGGCCGGGCCTGAAAGAAAGCCTCCCGCCCCGCCGGAGTATGATTTGTAAGCCAGCGTACCGAGAATACCAGCGATCAGGAGGACGATCACCATTTGGGTCTTATTGACGCCACCACCGCCGCCTCTGCGTTCGTTGGAATTGCCTTGATTATGCTCTGCCATGATGATTATTGGTATTTCGTAAATCTCAGAAGTAAAAGTAATTAAGGAGCAACCTGCAACCTGAAACTTGGTACCTGCAACCTACTTTCCCAACAACTCCCACAAATGTACGGCCTGTACCGCTTCCTTTACGTCGTGAACCCTGAGTACTTCCGCACCCTGCTGTAAGGCAAAAAGGTGTAAGGCGGTAGTTGCACTCAGGCTTTCCGCAGCGGTGATGCCCAGTGGTCGCCAGATGGAGGATTTGCGGCTGATGCCGACCAGCAGCGGTACGCCAAGGTTACTGAAGGCGTTCAGGTTTTTTAATAATTCGTAGTTCTGCGCTACGGATTTACCGAAGCCCCAACCTGGGTCCACCAGTACATCCATAACGCCTGCCTCCCGCAATTGGATCAGTCTTTCCGCAAGAAAATCGAAGACTGCGGTTACTACGTCTTCCCCGTAACTGTCCGTAAAGCGCTGCATGTCAGCGGGTTTTCCGGGCATGTGCATTAGTACGTAGGGTACCTTCAGCTCAGGGAGGACATCGAATAGATCGGGGTCAAATTTTCCCGCACTGATGTCGTTAATCATGGCTGCGCCAGCCGCCACCGCAGCACGTGCGGTAAGGGCGTAAACGGTATCACAGCTAACGTAGGCCTCCGGAAAGGAGGTCATGATGCCGGTAATGACCGGGATGACGCGGCCGATTTCTTCCTCGGCAGTGATCAGGGCTGCTCCGGGCCGACTACTCATGCCACCCACGTCGATGAAGGTGGCGCCTTCCTCCAGCATCTTCCCCGCTCGGTCTACTGCTTCCTGAACGGAAGCAATCCTACTTGCGGCGTGGAAGCTGTCTGGCGTTGCGTTCAGGATGCCCATGATTAGCGGGCGATCGGCGACCAGGAGGCGGCCGTTACAATTTAGGGTGAAGGGCATGGTATTGAGTTGCCGGGGCAAGGTACAAAGCGGTTCGGGCAAGTGGCGGTTCTTATGCTAAGTATTCACGGTTCAGCCGGTGGTGTTGATGTTGGATAATAACAGCGTCTGTGATCTAGACGCTGTAGGCGTCAAACGATAATTACCCCGGGTGTAGGCGGTACGCCGAAATTCGGGGTAATGGCGGTTTAGTCAGCAGCGTGGCGCGCAGCGCCGCAAAGGAGGAGTGTCCATCTGAAGCTCTAGTGATTGAGTTCTTAAATATTCATCCATTTAACTTGCCATCGCGGCGCTGTACTTCCCAACTTAAAACCTCACGTAGCTATGGCTATGATCGGCTTTCAGTTAGTCGTCCAGCACCACGCTGCATGCGTTAAATGTTCGAAGACTTAAGAACGCTAACACTAGTACAGTGTAAACTAAGTTTATATGCATTCAGGTTGCCTTGATTTCGCGCAGCGAATACACAATAGTTACCCTGGACGAAGTCCGGGGTAACGAACCCAAGGATTAACTTGACGACGCTCCGCGTCGTTAAAAAATAAGGGTCCTCTCCGTTACCTGGGACTGCGTCGTTCCTCCTTGTCCCAGGCAACTCAAGTGCAGTCGCTACGCGACAAACCGAGATATTCAAAAACTTAGTTTACACTGTACTAGTGGCCCACCCAGCAAGTATCGTTACACAAAACGTGCTCTTTTTCGCGTTGACTTCGTTGATTAAATCCTCATTTAGCTACGGCTAAACGCCGGTTTTACCGCCAGCAAACCTCCGCGTACTGATCGCCCTTTTTATCGCCAAGTACGGTTCTGGTCCAGTAGAGCTTGTTTTGGAATAAGGCAATTTTGGGGAAGCCGGCGGAGCGGGCGGCCGAGGTCGTAGCAAGGTCTTCCCGGCTGACTTCTCCTGACGGGCTGATGGTCCACAGCGTCAGGAAGGCGTCGTCGGTGTCTTCTTTGGTGGTGAGGGCGGTGGCGTAGGCCGTACCGTCTTCTGCCAGTTGGAGGTCGACGCGGCCGAGGGGCGTATTGTCGTCGAGCAGCAGGGGAGGGGAGAAAGCATCGTTGGCAGCATCGTAGCGGCTGAAGCGGATTTGGGCGCGGTCCGCAGGTGCAGTGTACCAGATTACGGCAATGTTTCCAGCATCGTTCGCTGCCAGGGCAGGACCGTTAACCGGGCAGCCACTGATCTCCCAGTTGTCGGCGTGTACCAGTTTTGGCGTAGACCATTCCCCGCCGGTAGGTTTGATGACGTAGCCGATGTCCCGGATCTCCTGCTCGGAACGGTCGCGGTAGGCGACCATGACCAAGTCTTTGGTGGCTGTGGTAGCCGTGTTGCAGCAGTCGCAGACCCGGTGATCCAACTCTACGCTTACGGAATCAGACAGGGCTTTGGTCCGCAGCGTCATCGCTCCGCCGTGACCGTGGCCGTGGTCCTCTTCCTGCGTTTCACCGTCCGCTGCACCTGCGGCCGCGCCCACCTCCTTCGTGTAGCGGCCGTCTAGCCAACTTACCTGGATGTCACTTTGGCCAAGATTGGCAGTAGAAACGAAACCATGTTCTGCTGAGACAGTGTCTTGATGTAACTTGACAGGGTCGAAAAATACACGATCACCAAAGTTCATACCCATTACGTCATAATCGTAAGTGCCTTTTCCCGAATACTGCAGCCAGTGAGCCCAATAATATTTATACATCGGTGGCGGGTTTGGAATGTCTGGCGTGTACACCGTAATCGAAGGAAAATCAGCCCAGTTAATAAACATGTTGCTATCAACGTGGATGGGACGATCAAGAAGAATACCCCATTTATTATCAAAGGTATGCAGGGCATAATGAAGTTCCGATTGCTGCTCTGTTGACCGTACGAAGGATAGGATGAAGGTGCTGTCTTGTTGAGCAAATCGTGGCAAATGCGTGCCCGCCGGCAGTTGAAAGCATTCCTGCAGGCTAGCCTGTTCATTGACGTTGCATCCCAGGAAGAACAACCCCACAAGGAGGGTACAGATATATTTAATCATAGCACAAAGATAAAAGCTCTCCGGACTGGTAGTGAGGTTTCCCACTTACCAGCTCGAAGAGCTTTGGAACACAGCACCGGCTTTAGCGGGAAAAAACATCCGGGACCGTTGTGAGAAATATAGAATTAGGGTCAGGAGGTCCGCCCCCTAGCTCAACCCCAAAATCTTCCGGTTAGTAGCCGCGTCCGTCCCCGTATCTGCAAAATCATCGAAGGCACGTTCGGTGACCTCAATGAGGTGGTCGGTGATGAAAGGCGCGCCTTCGGCCGCGCCCTGGGCGCTGCTCTTGATGGCGCATTCCCATTCCAGAACGGCCCAGCCGTCGTAGCCATACTGGCTGAGTTTGGAGAAGATGCTTTTGAAATCCACCTGCCCATCGCCGAGGCTGCGGAAGCGGCCGGCGCGGTCGGCCCAGCCAGCGTAGCCGGAGTAGACACCCTGGCGACCGGTAGGGTTAAACTCTGCGTCCTTGACGTGGTAGGCACAGATGCGCTCGTGGTAGATGTCGATGAATTCGAGGTAATCCAGGCACTGCAGTACAAAGTGGCTCGGGTCGTAGTTGATCTGTGCCCGGGGGTGACCGTCTACGGCTTCCACGAAGCGTTCGAAACTGGTACCGTCGAAGAGGTCTTCACCGGGGTGGAGTTCGTAGCCTACGTCCACGCCGCACTCGTCGAACACATCGAGGATCGGTTTCCAGCGCTTGGCGAGTTCGCCGAAGGCTTCTTCCACCAGACCGGCGGGGCGCTGTGGCCACGGGTAGAGGTATGGCCAGAGTAAAGCACCGGAGAAGGTTGGGTGGGCGGTGATGCCCATGTTTTGGCTGGCCTTAGCATTCCATTTCAGTTGCTGTACGGCCCAATCCTGGGTCGCCTGGGCGTTGCCGGCTACTTCTTTGGGTGCAAAGCCTTCGTACATCTTCTGGTAAGCAGGGTGGGTGGCGACCAATTGTCCTTGCAGGTGGCTGGCCAATTCGGTAATTTCCAGGCCATGATCGGCGACCTTGCCTTTGAGTTCGTCGCAGTAAGTCTTGGACGTTGCGGCTTTCTCCAGGTCGATCAAACGACTGTCCCAGGTCGGAATCTGAACACCTTTATAGCCCAGGTCGGCCATGTACTTACAAATGCCGTCGAGGGTGTTGAAGGGGGCTTCGTCGCCCATAAATTGTGCCAGGAATATTGCGGGGCCTTTGATATTGGTCATGCTTGTCGGTTCTTCTGTTAGAAGGTTGTGGGTTAACGGCCGGAAGATAATAAATCTGGGGCGATGCGGGGGAGGTGTTCCTTGTTTTTAAAGGTAATTCCTTAACTTTAGGGAGGCCGCATAAATAACTTACGGGCCTTAGTGCCTTAGTGGTTCCCCTTCCCGGTCCCCCATAAAACCCCACCCCGGTTCCCTCTAACAGTTCCTCAGGTGATACCTTCGTTGAAAATCTAACGAGTTATGCGTATTACCGACCTTCAACCGACCGAATACCACCAATATTATGCCAACTACATCGGGTATGTGGGTGACCTTAGCCTGCGCTCCGCGCTGGATGAGAGTGAGGCCCAATTACTCGAATACCTAACCTATGTGACGGAGGAGCGCAGTAATTTTGCCTATGCTCCGGGCAAATGGACCATTGCCCAGAGTCTTCAACACATTATCGACACGGAACGGATATTTTCCTATCGTGCGCTGCGCATTGGGAGAGGTGACGTTACGCCATTGCCCGGGTACGAACAAGACGATTACGCAGCGGTGGCGGACGTGTCCGACCGCCGGTTCTTAGATATGATCGATGAATTCCGCACCGTCAGAGCTTCCACCAAGGCCCTGTTCAAAAGCTTTACGAAAGAGGACGTTGTCCGACTCGGCAGGATGAGCGGTGGTCCTGCCTCCGTCAGGGCCCTGGGCTTTATCATCAGTGGGCATGTGTACCACCACGCCAAGCTTTACCAGGAGAAGTACGGTAAGGCGGAGTAGGGGAGTCAAGAGATAAAAGGAAGAAAGGGAAAAGGAGGAAATTCACCATTACGCTTTTCCCTTTCCACCATTACGGCCCGTATCTTCGTGCGTCCCAGTCAATCCCAAACGCAAAATGCGCATCCCTTTTATTACTATTCTTTTCTTTGTGCTATCTCCGTTCTTGAAAGCCGATGAGCTCTCCAGCCGGCTCCGGTTGATCCTGCCGGGCGAAGATGCACCAACCGTCAATGAGCGGCAATTTCTCTACCAACGCGTCAGTCAACTGTTCAGGGAACTGGGGGGCGATAAGGTAGCGAAGAAGAATACTAAAAAGCAGATCAGTGGGATTGAGAACCGGTTACACCGGACTTACCTCCGGAGCTATGCAACGAACGCCGTGCTGGCCGATGCTTTTCGCAATGGCAAGTACAACGATGCAACTGCCGCAGTGCTTACTGCCCTTGCTTACGAGCATTTTGGGATAGACTACGAAGTTTACCTTGATCACTGGGAAGCCCACCTGGTCGCGGATCCAACTGGGCTGGCCACCGTTGTCTACCAGCCCCGCCACGAAAAGCATAAGGATGAAATGGAAGCTTCCTTCCGCCAGGATTACCTGGATTTACTCCGCGCTACCATCATCGATGACTTGCCGAATATCGGAGAAAAGGAGGTCAATGAGCTGTTTGACCGCTATTACTACCAACCGAGTAAAAAACTGTCATTTGGCCAGCTCTCTGCCTTATTGCTTTACCGGAGGGCCCAGAGTGCCTACCGGGGTAAAAAATTCCAGGAGGCTATTGACTTGTTAGAGCTGGCATTACAGAAAGAAGAACGCCCTGCCTTTCTGGTGTTGCGCAAGGCTTCGGAACTACAGCTCAAGGCCATTACCCAGCCCGAAGTAGAAGGGGACATCAACACCCTTTTCAAACAATGGGCGGAACGACCAGACAATCGTTACCTGCCGGCCGCAATCTTGCAGCATTTCGACGAGCAGCAACGGCTGTTGTTGGCAGAAAATAATCTAGGTGCTGCGGCAGATTTGCTGGGAGATTACCTCTCCCGTGCTCCCGCTGGGAACCATGCTTGGGCTAAAAACCTATCGGACCTTCAGCAGTACCGACTCCTCCGCCATCATTTTACTAATGGACGGATGGACCTGGCCCAGCGTCTGGCGGAAAGCCTCTTCGTCGAGGACCCTGATGACGAGGCCATGCGCTTCGTGCTTGGCGAGCTGGTGATCGATGCCCTACGTCGTACCCGGCTAACCGGAGCGGAATTTACCGCCGCAGTAGAAACGGCAGCCTCGCGGTACCCATTCATCCGTAAGCAGGGTCGCTTTGCTGATCTGTTGTTGCGCGAACTGGCCTGGAAAGTCCGCGATCGGTATGAGGCAGACGACCTACATGGGGGGGCCGATGCCCTTAACCGTTTCCGCCGCGCCCTCATCGATATTCCCATCGGAGAACAACGTAGCCTCTGGACCCTTACGGCCTTCATCGCAGCCTCTAATTATCATTTTCGGATAGAGGAGTACCAGCAAGCCCGTGAGTTTGTGGGCGAAGGGCTGCGCTATAATCCTAAGGAGGAGTACTTGCTGCACCGCCGAGACCTCTTGAAGAGGTACTAGACGAAAACTCGCTGCGCTCGTTTTCTCGGTAGACGCGCTTCGCGTTGGTAGACGGCCTTCGGCCTTGGTAATAGGTAGTAAATAGTAGGTAGTAAATAGTGGGTAGTGCTACCGCAAGTATCTGCTCACTTCGTTCGTAGAAACAAAGAGAAGGCTGGATCTAAAAAATAGGACAGAGGTGACTTGCCTTCGCCAAGTAAGTTCATCTTAGCGCCTCACGAGTTTAGCGAGCATGGTTTTGCGGCAGCCAATCAAAAATCGAGATTCACCAATCGAGAATTGAGAATCTTTTGAGCGTAGTGAGCTGAGGCGCGCGTTAGCCTAAAAGCGAAGCGTCTACAAACGAGCTTGCTGGTGTCTAAAAGGGCGAAGCCCGTCTACCAGGAAATTAACGAAGTGAATCTTCGTCTATTCTAGCGCAGTTCGAAGCAGTGTCTGCGTCTCCTTAGGTCCCGCGCTTCCCTTACTCCGTTTCATCACTTCCCCCATAAAGAAGCCCATCAGGCCCTTTTTACCTTTACGGTAGGCTGCTACTTTGTCGGGGAATTCGGTAACAACTTCGTTGACCAGCCTATTCAGGAAGTCGGTATCGATATTCTGAACGAGGCCGAGTTCTTCGGCGCGGTTCATGGGGTTACCGGGGCTGATTAAGAGATCGGGCAAGAGCTTGGAGGTGGCCACGGAGGCGGCCACATCTCCAGCAAGGATCAGTTCGATGAATAATCCGAGCTGCTCGGGAGAGAGGGGGAGTTCTGATGGAGACAGGCGCTTATCCGTCAACCAGGGTATGAGGCGATTGACCCATATTTTGGCCAATTCGGTTACTGAAGGGGAAGCTTCAGCGTAGGTAAGGAAGACCTCGTAATTTTCCCGGTCTTCACTGATCAGCGCCGCGTCTGCCGCACTGATTTGGTGGTCGTCGATTAATTGATCGTAAGCTTCCCAGGGTAGGGTGCCTATTTCGGCCTGTACTTCATTGATGAACCTCTCCGTCAATACAACAGGCGGAAGGTCCGGGTCTGGGAAGTAGCGGTAATCGTGCGCATCTTCCTTATCACGCAGCGCGCTGGTCGTACCAGTTTCCGGGTTGAACTGGCGGGTCTGTTGTCTGACTTTTTCGCCCTTTTCGATTAGGCCAATCTGACGCTTTACCTCGTAGTGCACTGCTTGGCGGGCAAACTTCATGGAGTTCATGTTCTTGACCTCACAGCGGGTGCCGTATTCGGCCTGGCCGTTGGGGCGCACGCTGACGTTGACATCGCACCGGAGGCTGCCCTCCTGCATGTTACCATCGCTGACGCCGAGCCAACGGACCAACTGCCGCATTCCGGTCATGAAGGCATCTACTTCTTC
>JBLHRW010000070.1:0-16752 GCA_047626445.1 Neolewinella sp. | reverse complement strand
CGGTACGTAAAGATAGCTCTTGTCGTCAAATAGTCAAGCAGTCACGTAGTCAAATAGTCTGGCTAATTTTAAAGGGAACATCTTTTGTGGTCTTGAAAGTTCCGAAATAGACAGCCCACTCGCCCTAAATTAAAAAACCAGTAAGTTATTTATACGGCGTCCCTTACCTCATCCGAATGACGATCAAGTACTTCGAGGAAAGGCTTGATGTCTTCCGTAGGGTATTGAAAGATCGCTAGATACAGAATATCGAAATCGTAGGAGAGAACGCCAGCATCAAGCAATTTGCGTTGCAATTTTTTGAGGAAAGGTAAGAAGGAAGTGTGTGGGAACCGCGAAATAATATCCATTGTGTTATTATAGCGATGTTCCTTATTCATACTAAAACCGCTACGAAAAAAATCCAAGTCAATTTCCCGTTGAAAGTTGGCCAGACCCGTCCGAGCGGTGATCGAGGCACTGTCATGCGCTAGCTTTTTGATGGGCTCATAATGCTGGTCAACGGGCGCAACAGTTTTAAGTGACGACGTCCAGGCACGCATTGGAAAATAGCCTGAGAAAAGTAGTAGGCTGTCAAATACTGTTCTTTCCCGACCTTTAAATTGATAATGCTCCCGTTTTAACCCGTCATTACCCAAGAGATTTGCTGCTAGGAAATTTAACCGCTCTGAACCCATGAGACAACCCCTCATTGTGGATAAAGAGGTTGAATCTGCAACGAGGGTTCTGAAAGCAGTAAAGGTTTCTGAATGGTTGGTTTCCACCATACCTTGGAATCCATAAATTCTTACAGTAGGGCGGTCATCGTTGATCAATTGTTGTAATTGATCGGGGCTGGCCAGCTTTCGGACCGTTTCATAATGTTTGTAGGCGTCTGGTTTCATTCCCGCAAATCCTACGGCATCGCTCATAAAGGCATCTGCTTCTCCAATACCGTCAATAGCATTTTGAAGTCGTTCCTCTTGGTTGCAGGAGGTGAACATTACCAACATTACCAGAAGCGTAAATAGGTGTTTCATGAGTTTGTTTTAGCAATAATGGTGCCAGCTTCGGAGGCTAAATCTTTGCTCCATATACCTCCCTTTGCACCTGCGGCCGCGCCTTAATAGTCAATAGTCACATAGTCAGGTAGTCAGGCTGTTTGATTATCTGACTCCCTGACTATGTGACGCTTTGACTACGTGACTACGTGACTATCTGACTCCCCGACTTATCTTCGCACTCGCTTATGAATAACCAAAAAGAAGAAATCGCCCGCCGCCGCACTTTCGGCATCGTCGCCCACCCGGATGCTGGTAAAACCACGCTGACCGAAAAGCTGTTGCTTTTCGGCGGAGCCATCCAAGTGGCCGGAGCGGTAAAGAGCAATAAAATCAAGAAGAGTACGACCTCCGATTTTATGGAGATCGAACGCCAGCGGGGCATCTCCGTGGCAACTTCGGTGATGGCTTTCGACTACCAGGACAAGAAGATCAACATCCTCGATACGCCGGGCCACAAAGATTTTGCTGAGGATACTTACCGGACCCTGACCGCCGTCGACTCTGTCATCGTCGTCATCGACGTCGCCAAAGGCGTCGAGGAACAAACCGAAAAACTCGTCGAAGTCTGCCGCATGCGCAAGACCCCCGTCATTGTGTTCATCAACAAGATGGACCGGCCGGGTAAGGAAAGCTTCGACCTGCTCGACGAAGTAGAGCAAAAATTGAAGTTGCCCTGTACGCCCCTCAGCTGGCCCATCGGCATGGGGGATCGCTTCAAGGGCGTTTACAATATCTTCGAGAAAAGGCTCGTCCTCTTCCGGCCCGACAACAAGCAGGGCCGCCCCGAGGAAACCATCGAATTCACCGATCTAAACGACCCGGAACTGGACATCCTCGTCGGCGAGGCCGCCGCCGAAGAACTCCGCTCCGAGGTAGAAATGATCAACGAAGTCTATCCTGCCTTCGACCGCGAGGAATACCTGTCTCAGACAACCAGCCCGGTCTTTTTCGGCTCTGCCGTCAATAACTTCGGCGTGAAGGAGCTGTTGGACTGCTTCGTAAAGATCGCTCCCGAACCACGCCCCCGCCCCGCTGAAGAACGGTCGGTACTCCCCAACGAGGACAAGTTCTCCGGTTTCGTCTTCAAGATCCACGCCAACATGGACCCCCGGCACCGCGACCGGATCGCCTTCCTGCGCATCTGCTCCGGTACCTTCGAACGGAATACCAACTACCTCCACGTGCGGCAAGGCCGCAAGATGAAATTTGCCAACCCCACCAGCTTTATGGCCGATCGTAAAGAGGTGATCGACGAAGCCTTTGCCGGCGACGTCATCGGCCTCTACGACTCCGGCAACTTCAAGATCGGAGATACCCTGACCGAAGGCGAGCAGCTACACTTCAAAGGAATCCCGAGCTTCAGCCCCGAGCAGTTCCGCCGGGTGTACAACGGAGATCCGCTGAAATCTAAACAACTCGCCAAAGGCATCGATCAATTGATGGACGAAGGCGTAGCCCAGCTGTTTACCCGTACGGTCGACAATGCACAGATCATAGGCTGTGTCGGTGCTCTCCAGTTCGACGTCATCCAGTACCGCCTCGAACACGAGTACGGCGCGACCGTCCAGTACGAACCCATCAACCTGCACAAAGCATTGTGGGTCACCTGCGAAGATGAGGACGCCCTCAAAGCCTTTCAGGAACGCCGCCGCCAGCACATCAGCCACGATAAGGAAGGCCGCCTGGTCTACCTCGCCGAGAGCGCCTGGACGTTACAGATGGCTAAGGACAATCATCCGGAGGTTCAGTTTCACTCTACTAGCGAATTGTAGTTCTGTAGCCTTGTGGTCTGGTCGTCTGGTAGGCTGCCGCATAGTAATGCTCGCGCTGCTCGTGCGGCAGACGACCAGACTGCCGAACTACAATATTATCCCTCCTGAGCCGTGCGGCAGCCTACCAGACCACAAGACGACCGAACTACCAGACTATAAAATCGCGCAGCGATTGCAAGTCCCAGAAATAACCCCATTAAAATTCTCCGCCCGGTAACCCGCCGGCAGGTTGACGGAGACCTCATTGCTCAAACACTCGACCCGGTCACACTGCAGGCAGCGGAAATGAAAGTGGTTGTGCGAATGTTTGTCCTCGTGGCTACAATCTTCGCAGAGGGCGAAGTACTGTTTGCCGTCGTCGGCAACGATGCGGTGGGTAAGGCCGTCTTCGCAAAAACGGTTCAGGATACGGTATATCGTCGCCCGGTCAATGGTGCCTTCGAGCGTTTCCACGAGCTTGTCGTGGCTCAGGGCTGTATTTGCACGCTCCAGGGCGGAAAGCACGGCGGCCTTCGAGGGAGTATTGCGACGTTTCATGGTTAATGCGACTTTGTTGCGTTAATTATTGCGACTTACTTGTAATAACGAAAAGTTTTGCCGTAAGTTTGCCAGCGAAACTAAAACTATTGATTATGACCCGTTATATTTATCTTTTTTTGGCTTTTGCCCTAATCTTGTTTGCCGCTGGTTGCGAAGATGATGACCCCATCATCGATGCTGGCGAGGAGGAATTGATCACCTCGGTAACCCTCACCCTCTCTCCTAACGGCCCTCAGGAAACGGTCGTTCTAGGATTCAGTGATCCTGATGGTGATGGTGGAAACGCACCTTCCTTTAGCATCATCGGGGCCTTAGTTGCTGACGCCAATTATCAGGGACAAGTATCTTTCGGCGGCCCTGACGGAGCCATCGATGCCGAAATCATCGATGAAGGAACCGAACACCAGGTATTTTACCAGACCTCAGGTGGCGCTAATCTCGACTTTTCCTACGGCACAATTGGCACTGACCTAAATGGCCTCCCCATTGGCCTTTCGACAATACTGAGCACTGGTGCGATCAGTACCGGAGAACTAACGATTATTCTGCGGCACGAGCCAAATAAAATGGCGGCGGGTATTGCTATTGACAATCCTGCCGTTGCTGGTGGAAGTACAGATGTGGAAGTTACTTTTCAAGTAACTATTGAATAGCTTCAGTGGGAGAGGGCGCGCTTTGGCGATGTCCTTTCCCAAATTTTTCCATATAATAGGGGTATTCAAAGCGCTGTGCGTATTGCTGGCTTTAATTTGTTTCATGTGTTTTACTTACGACGTCATGTTGTTTTTTTAGTCCTACTTACGTTTGCGTTTCCTATTTTTTTAGCGGGCGCGGACGCGGGTGCACGGGATGTTGAACGAGCAAGGAGGAGCAAGTTCGTCCACAAGCCTCCAACTACATTGCCATACGAGCAAAGACGTCTCCTCTTTCCTGAGGAGCTAGGCCGCAGAGAGAAGCGAATGAGCAAAGCGAGCATTGCTTGTGGCAGCCCAATCCCTTATCCCTTATCGATAACGCCAGAGCCATGCGGTAGCCCAATCGCATATCCCATATCGCATACCTCATATAGCACATCTCCTGCCTGTTCCCTAGCCCTATCCGGCCAACTCCTCTCCGAGCACGACAAAGAACCCTTGGCCTACGCCACCATCTATGGCGAAGCCGCCGGCCGCGGTATCCAGGCCGACAGCGCTGGTAACTTCCGCTTCACCGACCTTTGCGCCGGAGCGCAAACCTTCCGCTTCACCCACATCGGCTGCGACGGCGAAACCCGGACCTTTGACCTCCAACGAGACACCCAGATCACGGTCTACCTGCACCACCACGACAACTACACCGAAACAGTAACGGTCTCGGCCAAAGCCAGCGCCGGCTACTCTCGGGAACTTGACGGGAAATCCACCGCCCAACTTTCGGATGCGCTGGAGCGCATCACCGGCGTATCGAGCCTGCGGAGCGGAACCTCTGCTTCGAAACCTGTACACGATGGACTCTTCGGCAACCGGCTGAGCCTGCAGAACAACGGTATTGCCCAGAGCGGACAACAATGGGGCAACGACCATGCACCGGAGATCGACCCCTGGGTCGCGGCCTACGTCCGCGTAGTAGAAGGCGTTGAAGCCCTGAAGTACGCCGGCCCCACGGTAGCCGCTACCGTCCTGATCGAGCCAGCTCCCCTGCGGGAGAACGAGGTTGCCGCCGGGAAAGTAGCTTACGGGTTCCAAAGCAATGGCCTGGGGCATACCCTCAACACCCGCATCAGTAAAGGCGGTAAAACGGCCTATCGCATCAGCGGGACGGGAAAGCTCTTCGGTGACCACCAGGCACCAGATTACTACCTCAGCAACACCGGCCGCCGGGAAGCCAACGCCGCCCTTCAGCTGGCCCGTTTCCACAATGAGCGGTGGACGAGCCGACTTTACTACTCCCTCTTTACCGCCGATATCGGCGTGCTGCGCGGCAGCCACATCGGTAACCTGACCGATCTCCAGCTCGCGCTGGAGCGGGAAACTCCGTTCTTCACCGAAAACGAATTTACCTACACCATCGCTTCGCCCCGGCAGTCGGTCAACCATCACCTGCTGAAGGCGGAGACGGAATTCCGGCCCAACGAAGACCATCGGTTCACCTTCCGCTACGGCGGCCAACTGAACAACCGCAAAGAATTTGACGTCCGGCGCGGTGGCCGCAGCGACCAGGCGGCCCTCAGCCTGCAACAGTGGAGTCACCTGTTGGAAGCGGCCTGGCACCACGAGCTTGGCCCTGACCGCCACCTCGACGCCAACCTCCAGTACGACGTCACCCTCAACGACAACCAGCCGGGCACGGGGGTGTTGCCCCTGATTCCTGATTATAACGGCAACCGGCAATCTGGCTATGTCGCCTACCATCAAGAGGGCGAACGTTTTCAGTACCACGCGGGGCTGCGGTTCGACCGGCAGTTCTATGAGGCGATCACGATTACCCGGGACGTGCCCCGACGGATCGAGCGCTTCCGCCACGTTTTCTCCACCATCGGCGGTAGCCTGGAGGGGCGCTGGTTACCAAAGCCAGGTATCAGTTTGCGCGGCGGGCTTACCCTGCGCCAGCGGGCACCCCAAATCAACGAGCTGTACAGCAACGGACTTCACCAGGGGGTTAGCGGTATCGAAGAGGGAGACCAGAACCTGAAGCCGGAGCAATCGCTGAAGATTACCGGAGGACTACTGTTGAGCCGAAATAACTTTAGCTTCAGCGCCAATCTGTTTGCCCAGCCCATCCAGGATTATATCTTTCTGGAACCCCAGCCGGAGTTCCGATTGACGGTACGTGGGGCCTTCCCGCTGTTCCTGTACCGGGCGGGGAATGCACTCTTGTACGGAACGAACCTGCAGGCCTTCTGGCAACCCTCTACTAAATGGGAGGTCGACGGTCGACTGGCCCTGGTCCGGGGGCAAAACTTGACCGAAGACCGGCCACTGGTCTTTATGCCCGCCGATAACTTTCGCCTCAGCCTGAGCTACCTGCCGGTGAAAGACTGGAGAATTTCCACGGAAGCCTTGTTCGTCGCCCGCCAGCAACGGTTGGAGGCCGACCAGGATTTTCTGCCACCACCACCCGCCTACGCGCTGCTTGACGTATCCCTGAGCCGGGAGTGGACCCTGCCCTCCAACAAAATTTTGTACCTGCGCGCCGCCGCCCAGAACCTGCTGAATACCCGCTACCGCGACTACCTGGACCGGCAACGCTACTTCGCTGACGCGACCGGACGGAATGTTGAGTTAAGAATGAGTTATGAATGGTGATGCCTACAGCCTCTTCCGTCGGCTCCCCCGAATATCATTATACTCAATCACGATGTCGATAAGATCCCGGTAGCGGTAGCCTTTTTTACCAATGACGGCGGCAAGCTGAGGTGCTGCATCCGCAAAGAAATCACGGAGGGTACGTTTAAAGCTGTTACGTGGAACTGGGAGAATCTTCCGCTCCCCATAGAGGAAGTAATAGGTGGCCGGCGGTAGGCTGAATAGCCGAAGCATGCTATCGTCGACGTACTGATCGCTGCCGTCGGGCAAGCGATAGAGCGAAAGCGAGCGGCCGGCGACTTCCTCGCGCAGGAAAAACCACTGGCCCTGATGAAACCGGCTAACGAAGCGGAAGCTATCTCCATCCTTACTGAAACCGAAGCCTTTAACCAGCATGGGGTGGATGGAGTAAATGTCACCAAAATCGTTGGTGAAGGTGATTAGGTTTCCCGTCGGACTGTAGCTCAGTACATTGAAATAACCGGTGAGTTGGTAGTTGTCCTTGGTGAGGAGGAATCCACGGAAAGCTTCCGCGCTCAATGACAGAGAGAGGCCGAGAAAAAAAATAAGGGTAAATGTATGACGCATAGCTGGACCGGGTTTCAAAGTTAAAATACGAAAAATACGAAGTGGTTCTAAGAAAAGTATACTATTTCGTCGGCTAGTGGCAGAGTTCGGAAATTTTTCCTTATTAAGTCGCAGTATTTTTCCTTTGTGCAAAGGCCCTGAACCCGGAATTTAGCCGTAGCTACGAAAAGAGTTTTTAAGCGCGGCGAGGGCAAAACAAGGCGGTCAAAAGCCGTAAGTTATTTATACGGCGTCCCTAACGGCCAATTAGTGGATCGAGTGCGCTGCGCAGATCGATGTAGGTGGGGAAATTACGGCGGTAAACGAAGCGGAGATCCTTTTTGTAAAGGATCGTGGTAGGCAAACTACCGGACCAGACCCGATCGATGGTTTTACCCCAGGCGGAATCTTCGTCCGTTAGTACAATAGAAGGTAGGTCGGGGGCGGCACGGGCGAGAAACTTCGGGATACGTTGTATGGCTCCTTCCTCGGTATCCAGGCTGACGAGAACGACGCGCATTTTTTTGCCGGCGGTCTCCTTGGCCAGTCGCTGTAAGAAAGGAATTTCTTCGCGGCAAGGTTTACACCAGGTGGCCCAGAAGTTGATGACGTAGGTGGTGTCGTTTTGCTGGTGGAAGAGACTTTCTATCTGGGAAAAGTCATCGTATATTATGGTTTGTTCCGCGTTTCCCAGAACGGGTAACGGGGCGGCTTTTTCGGGGGCGGGGCCGCAGGTGCAAAGGAAAAGACAAAGAACCAGGGGGAGGTAGCGGAGCATGTAACGGAGGTTGTGGTATTGCTCAACGCACAGCGCACCGATCAAGTTCCATAATATCCGTGGCCACAGGGAGTAGGTCGGCACGCGGAACATACTTTTATGCAGGGTGTTGGGCTGTGACATGGTCTGGCGAAAATAAGATTTTTCTGTTTGCCCGAAGCCATTAGTGGGACCTGCCCAAGCTTGGTTTACACGCAAGCCCTTCCTCCAGTATACACCCTTTTTACTTTAGCTGGAGCGGGGTCAAGGAATATCGCCCACTCCTCAGAACTGGTTTTAAGCGCTTTTAAAATGGGCTGACAACGTATGAGTTAAGTCGGAAAATGGTTCGAATAGGCGATTGGAAATCAGTAAAAAATGGCCTTTTTAACACCCGCTAGCGAATTTTCACTAAATTGCAGTCCGGAGGAATCCTCTCCTCCTTTTTTTTCGATCATGTAGCAAAGGTATATGCGGCTATTAACCAACTTCAGCACTTTGGTGTGCTTATTATTCTGTTCTGCTCTATGTGGTCAGGTTACTTTACGTGGAAGTATCCTGGATGCTGAGACCAGCGAGGGCCTGATTGGGGCAAGCGTTTTGGCAAAAGGGACGACGACGGGAACGGTTACGGATCTTGACGGCGGCTGGGAACTTACGGTGACCGGACTACCAACGATTCTGCAATTCAGCTACCTGGGTTACGCTACCACTGAAGTGGAAGTAAGAACGGTAGGTCAGGAGCTGGTCATCCAATTAGAAGAAGGTAACGGAGCGACCATGGAAGTGATCGAGATCACCGGTCGTCGCATCTCTGAGAAGCAACAACAGTCTGCCCTGACGGTGGAAACCCTCGATGCCATCGCCATTAAGGAAACACCTGCCGCCAACTTTTACGACGGCCTGGGCAGCCTTAAGGACGTTGACCTCACGTCCGCCAGCCTCGGTTTCAAGATCATCAACACCCGTGGCTTTAACTCTACGAATCCCGTCCGGTCCCTTCAGATCATTGATGGAGTGGATAACCAGAGCCCAGGCCTCAACTTCTCCCTCGGTAACTTCCTCGGCGCTTCCGAACTGGACGTGAACCGGGTCAACCTCGTGGTGGGTGCCTCCTCGGCCTTCTATGGCCCGAATGCCTTTAACGGGGTGATTTCGATGGAGACTAAAGATCCATTCCTGCAAAAAGGGCTTTCCGCCCAGATCAAATACGCCGAACGTAACCTGATTGAAGGTGGCTTCCGCTGGGCGGATGCCCTGAAAAATAAGGACGGTAACGAATGGTTTGCCTACAAGTTGAATGCTTTTGGCTTCCGGGCAGATGATTGGGTTGCTGATAACTTCGACCAGGTTTTTGATACGGACGTGCCAGCCACTAATTCCGGCGGCTACGATGCCGTGAATCGTTATGGTGATGAAGCTGATAGTGCGACAGATTTTGGCTTCCTCCGGACACGGCCCGGCCTGGGGCACATCTTCCGTGGTGGTTACGATGAAATCGATCTGGTAGATTATGACTCCGAAAACCTGAAAGTAGGCGCGGCCTTCCATTTCCGCTTGCAGCCGGATAAAACGCTGGAGAGTACCGAGCTCCTGCTTACCACCAATTACAGCACGGGGACCACCGTCTTTCAGGGAGATAACCGCTTCAGCTTGCGCGACATCCAGTTCTTTCAGCACCGGGTGGAGTTGCGCAAGCGGGACAATTTCTTCCTGCGTGCCTACGTAACCCACGAAGATGCCGGAAATAGTTATGATCCTTACTTCACGGCCATCAAGCTTCAGCAAGCGGCTAAAAGTGACGGGGCCTGGGCGGGCGATTACTCCGCTTACTGGCAGTCGGTTATCACCCCACAAATTCGCGGACTGGAAGGTTGGCCCAGTTGCTTCCCCTCAGATTGTTCCCTAAGAGAGCAGGATGATCAGCAACGGGCGTTCCTGGCAATACCGGCGAACGTTGCCCTCGTACAAGGCTTTCACGATGATGCTCGCCAGGCTGCCAGCATAGAGCGTGGTATCAACAGTCAGGATGAATTCGTCGTAGGAACGGACCGATTCAACCAGGCCTTCGACAGCATCACCAGTACCCTGGCCAGTGAAGGCGGAACTCGGTTCTTTGACCGTTCCGCCCTCTTTCACCTCCACGGGGAAAAGAAATTTGACAATATCTGGGCGCCAAATGCAGAAAGCCGCCTGGAAATGACCGTCGGCGCGAATGGTCGCCTTTTTACGCCAGACTCGCGTGGAACATTATTACTCGATACGATGGGGCGTAATATTGATACCTGGGAAGTTGGTGCCTACGGCGGTGGTACGCTTCACATGAACAATAAGTACAAGATTAGCGCCAGTTTGAGGGCAGATAAGAACCAGAACTTTAATCTGCTCTTCAGCCCGGCCGCCAGTTTTGTCTATACGCCTAATCCAGGTACGACGGCCCGGATCTCCTTCAGCTCCGCAATCCGGAACCCAACGCTGAATGACCAGTACCTCTTTTACAACGTTGGCCGAGCCATCCTACTGGGTAACCTTGATGGTATCTCTGGCCTCACCACGGTAGAGAGTACCCGTGACTTCTCCAACTCAGGTAACTCCGATGACCTCGTCTTCTTCGACGTAGCGCCCATCCAACCGGAACAAGTGCGTACCCTGGAAGTAGGCTATCGTTCTACCTTCTTTAAGAAACTCTACGTGGATGCGACCTACTATTACAGCTTTTACCAGGACTTCATCGGCTTCAACCTGGGCGTAGACCTCGGCTTTGTCGGGCCACAAATTACCAGTGCCCAGGCCTACCGGGTCTCTGCTAACGCCACGGATCAGGTAACCACCCAGGGCTTCAGTATCGGCGGGAACTACTACTTCGGCGATTACTTCGCCCTGAACGGCAACTACAGCTGGAACATCCTGAACACGGCTACAGATGATCCCATTATTCCGGCTTTTAATACACCAGAGCATAAATATAATCTTGGCTTTAGTGGTCGGGATGTACCCTTCAATTTATTGGGGGATGCCGTTAGTGAAATTGGCTTCAGTATCGCCTATAAGTGGGTAGAGGGCTTCATCTTCGAAGGCTCTCCTCAGTTTACTGGCTTTATTGATAATTACGGCTTGTTGGACGCGCAAGTGAACTTCGAGCTACCAAAAATTAATACCATCATTAAGATCGGGGCCTCGAACATTCTCGACAACCAAGTCTTTCAGGTATATGGCGGACCCCAAATTGGTCGCCTTGCCTACATCTCCGCTACTTACAATTGGAAACGGAAATAATCCGAATCAATAATTGCTCTAAATCAACTATGTGTTATGACTAAGAAATTAACTTCCTTATTGGTGCTATCGCTCTGTATAATGGGCGCTTTAACGGCACAAAATCGCTACATCGATGCGATGTTTGAAGTAGGGGCTCCCGACGTGGACGTTACCTACTCTACCAACATTGATATTCTGGCGATCTCACAAGGTGCAACTGGGCCAACGGACCAGGTCATGAACGTCTACCAGCCGGAAGGGGATACTACGGATCTACGCCCAGTGGTGGTCACTTTTCACACCGGGAACTTCCTGCCCCAGTACTTCAATGGTGGCCCTTACGGCAGCCGCACGGACTCCGCCGTAGTCGAGATCACCAGCCGAATGGTAGAACGTGGCTACGTAGGTATTACCGCCACTTACCGTCAAGGTTGGCAGCCAACTGCTGCCGCTGATTCTGTTCGGACAGGTAGCCTGCTGCAAGCAGTTTACCGCGCTTCTCAGGATGCACATGCTTTGGCCCGTTACTTGCGTAAGAGTGTTGCTGAAGAAGGTAACCCTTACCGCATTGATACCAGTCGTATCGTTTACTTTGGTATTGGTACCGGTGGTTACATCGTAGGGGCGCACAACTTCCTGGACCGTACGGATGAAATCCTCCAGAATATTAACTTCTACACCCCTTCGGGCATTCCTCTCGTAAACGAGTCCATCAATTCCAATCCGCAGGGAACAACCGTTACTATGCAGAATGTACCTAACCACGTTGGGTACAACTCCAACGTAGCGTTTACCTATAACATTGGTGGTGCACTTGGTGACACACTTTGGATGGATGGGATGAGTATTGAAGCGCCAATAGCATCTGTTCACTCCCTGACTGATCCATTTGCGCCTTACCAAGCGGGCACGGTAATTGTGCCTACCATCCCTCCGATGCCGGTTGTCGATGTGTTGGGGTCTAACCGGGTAATACAACGGGCAAATGACACTGGCATTAATGACCTGTTGGCTCCTGCTAATGAATTCACGCTGGATGCTAAATTTGACCCACTGTCTGGTCTCCTGAATCAAATTACGGCAGCATACAAGACGGTTCGTCTTACCTCGCCTATTCAAACGGCTACCGCTGATACCTTCCAGCTGGGACGGGATAACCTCTGGACTATTCTACGGACAGGAGATCCTGCAACTACCTCCGGTGTCGGTGCTTCCGGTGCTACAAGTGGCCTCCAGAACTGGTTCAGTGAGCCATTGCTGCGGGGTACTGTCGCAGCAATTAATATTGCCGTGCCAACTGCCAACCTGAGTGCTGATAACATCATTGCCGGCGAAGATCAGACCAACCCGAACCGGGCTGACCCTGTTGCCGCCAAGTTGTTTATCGATACCGTCATGGCGCACTTCATTCCACGTGCCTATTATGCACTGGACCTGGAAGGCTTGATCTCTTCTACCAACGACCTGCTGACCAATCAGCAAATCGGCTTAGAAGTATTCCCCAACCCTGCCAACGAAGGCTTCACCGTCCGCACCGCAGAAGGCCACGCCATTCGCTCGATCCGTATCATAGACATGAACGGCCGCATCGTGACTCACCTGACTGGCATCAACACTACGACTCGCTTCGTGAACCGTGGTAACCTGCCACGTGGTGCCTACCTCCTCCAGATTCAACTGGATGAAGGAACTACCGCACAGAAGTTGATCCTCAACTAGGATTTCCTGAAGCAAACGATTCATCGTTTGAAATATTCAGCGCCCCCACTTGCAGCTTGCAGGTGGGGGCGCTGTTTTTGCCGTAGGCACAACGGGTATTATCGTTTAGGGACGCCGTAAGTTATTTATATGGCGTTCCTAAGTCTGTCTTTGGCGAGCTTGCTCGTTATTCAACCTCTTCCTGCATCCTGCGGCCGCGCCCTTATTAGTCTGGTAGTAGGTCGTCTGGGAGGTCCGGCAAACACATGCATGCATGCCTACGAACTACCCCACGAACGAAGTGAGCAATAACGTGCGGCAGCTACTATGGACTACCGACTATGAACTAACTAAAGTTTCACCCGAAACCGCAAGCCCCGCAACCCGTTCACCGATTGCAGCGGATCGAGCACTAAATCCTCAATCTCACCATCGATGTACCCCGCCTGGTGGAGGTAATCCAGGTAATCGACGTACTCTTCCTTATCCCGGTCATGGAGGTAGACGATGCTGATCATATTGGCCAGCGTAAGCCGTTCCTTCCCCTGATTAATGGTCGCCTTATCGATGCGCTTTTTCAGGATCTCATAGCGAACGTTGTAATCACCGTCGACGTCGAAGCGTTTCTCGTCCATCCGGAACTTGATGTCCAGCGGGCTGGTGTAGGCAAAAATCAGCTGGGCGGTACGCAGGGGCATTGGTAAGTCCTCGCTGACCTGGTTGACGAGCCTGGTCGCCTCACACATGTCGATCAGCTGAGATAAACGGAGGTTACGCAGGTGCACCTCGCTGAATCGCTTGTTTTTCAACAGGCTCTGGCCGGCGTAGATCTCATATTCCACACCGTCGGTCTTGTATTTCTCAAAGTAGTGGGGGAGGGTTTTCTGGGCGGCCTGGTCCCGGCCGGTAAAGAAATCACTCAGGGTTCGGTTCAAGCGCTGTACGCTATCCTCATAATCTTGCCGCACCCGGTAGAAGAGGCCAAGGTCGGAGTCCAGGTCGGAAAAATAGTTGTCAGAGATATCGGCCAATTCGGTGTGCTGATCACTCAGTTCCTCGATCAATGGCGTCAGCTGACGATGGATAAATTCGGAAAACTGAATCTCATGACTGTTGTCAAAATCATCCAAGGAGGTTTGCAGGTGGTTGTCAACCCGCATGATGACCTGCTGGATGAGGGGGAAGTCGACCAGTTCTAACGCCTGGACCAACAGGAAGCGCCCGGCCCGCATATTGTCTACGAGGTCCTGGTAAATGGCGGAATTGCGCAATTTGCTGCTGCCCACGATATCGGCCTGCCCGTACAATGGATATACTTCCTTAAAGCTGATGACTTCGGGCGTGTCCGGACTACCAGCATCCTGTCGCTCGAGAATATTGAAGGCTGCTTCGGTAAATCGCCACTCCACGCTCGAATGTAAACTGGTGTACTGTTCGCGCATGATGGCTTCGATGCGGTTATCAATGTATTCCCGGCTCCGCTCTACGGCTGTACGGAACAACCCTCGGATCTCCCGAAACTTTATCTCCATAAAAGCATTGATGCCGTAAACATGGGGAGAGCCCAGTTCCACCATGCCGATGACGTTGCGTTGCTGATCGAGCAAGGGGGCCACCAAAATGCTTTTGATGCCGTGTTTTAGCAGTAGTTCCTCCAGCTTTGTCGTTTTTCGCAAGGCGGTCAGGTCATTGATCAAGACGGCTTCCCGGGAGCGGAAGGCCTGGTCATAGACGCTACCGCGAAAGGCTTCGTCGGTTATTTTAGACACTTCATCACTCAGGAAATTGAAGCGAATGCGGTATTCATGATCGACGGTACGGTTGGATGGGTAATCTACTGCCGTTAACCCCAGCTGGAGGTCGTTGTTCTTGAAATGTATGCGCGTCAGGTTCGCCAGCTCCCGGACCCGCTCAATGTCGAGCACTGCGTCCCGGCTGATGAGGCGGTGCTTCAATCGACTGAGGGCTTCCTCTTCCGTTACCTCCGTCAGCATCGAAAGGTGGATGCCTTGGAAGGAGAACTTTTTGGCTGGGAGCGTTTCCAGCCAGAGGTCCGTATCACTGATGTTATTGAGGAGGTGCTGAATTTTTTTCCGACTAAGTTTCGGCACTTCGCCTGCGACCATGACCTTGATGAAGCGGTCATCCATTCTAGGTTTGTAATAGCGGTCAAGACTGGTGACGGGATCTTTTACCGTCAGCATGGCCGTAGGGGAAACATTGATGTCCACGTCATACACTCGCTCGAGAATGAAGCAACCGACCATCACCAGGTGGCGGGCACGTACTTCTTCGAATGCAGATCCGAAAGAATAGCACGCATCCTGCATTGACATCAGCCGCCGCATAGCATCACTGGTGTAAACCGGGGTGAACTCGAAAGGATTGCAGAATTTGAACAGCTTCGTCTCTCGGTCAGCAGGTGGAATGAGGAACAGCATCAGAATATCAAATAATTCTTTGTGTGCTTCTAATAGGCTGAAGTCAGAAATGTGCACCCGCAATTCCGGTGCCTTTTCTACCCGCCGCATTACCTCCTGGGCCAGAAAACGCAGGCCGTGGTCTTTTGCCTCCACGAACTGCTCCACCTTGTCGAGCAAAGGCCCCAAACAAAGTTGAACTTCGTAAGGGATCGCAAACGGATGGCTAGTACCTTCACTGGTCTGCCCGTCTGGAAAGACGATTGGGGTATCCAACAATGATGCTTCCTCGCCAAGCGTGATTTCGAGATCCATGCTTAAGAAACGTTCTAATGGGGAAATAGATTGAAAGGCTTACAGACGCGCTACGCGATTGGTAGATTGATAGACGGGCTTCGCCCTCGGTAGATTGATAGGCTACCGCACTCGGAAGCTCGCTTCGCTCGTTTCCTCGGTAGATGGCCTTCCGCCTTGGTAGACGCGCTACGCGCTTGGTAGATTGATAGCGCTACCGCAAGCATCAGCTCACTTCGTTCGTACTCATTTGATACTTTTTAGCCTTCTGTCTGAACGAGCGAAGTGAGCCTAGCCGTGCGGTAGCCTATCAATCTACCCACTATCAATCTATTAAGGGTGAAGCCCGTCTATAAGAAGCCGCGCAGCGGCTTAAGCATGCAGCCGTTCCTGCCGATCGGCAAGCACCGTCTGCTCTTCTTCCCGTTCCGGGTCGGGTACGCAGCAGTCGACCGGACAAACAGCGGCGCATTGTGGCTCCTCGTGGAAACCTACGCATTCGGTGCATTTGTCGGGCACGATGTAGTAGAACTCATCGCTGACGGGCGCCTGCTCGACATCTGCCTCGATGACATCGCCAGTTTCTATTTTATAGGGTTCGCTGATGGTGGTGCCTTCGCCCATTTTCCACTCTACGCCGCCTTCATAGATGGCAGTGTTGGGGCACTCTGGTTCGCAGGCTCCGCAGTTGATACAGTCGTCGGTGATAAAAATGGCCATTGGGGAAGTCTATTGGTACTTTGATCCGTTGGTGCAACAGACCTTGAAATTCGGGGTATATAAAATTGAGCTTACCGCTCGCCATCAATAACAGTGCGAGTACCACTAGTAGTTGACCTTTAAAAGCACAAAATTACACAAGTCGGGCTAAATGGTGACATTCATTTAGACAGGATGGCTTTTTTTGGCGCGGCCGCAGGATGCAAGAATAGGTTGTAGGAGCAAGGCTGGTGACCGGCTATCCTTCCGTTTTTTTCTTCCTCAGCGTTTTGGGGATGGGGTCCAGTTTAGTAAAATAATTCGCAAGCTCTTCCTTCGGAACCCCTTAAAAAATTCAAGATAATGCCTTTCGTTAACGATTTCCCGTCCCTTATGCATCCGGTCTGCATTTTTCCTGTT
>JBLHRW010000069.1:0-16813 GCA_047626445.1 Neolewinella sp. | reverse complement strand
GATTTTACGAAAAAGGGTTGACCTACTCATAAATAGCTCGTGAGCCAAAATGTCTCCGCTCAGGTTTTCCTCTTCCAGCCGTTCGAAAACCAAGGCCGTCAACTTGCGTAGGAATTCCTCTTCAGGATCAGCCGTGTCTGACAATTCTCCCGGCTCAAAACGAAGTTGATTACGGTAGTACTTGCGTAGCTTTTCGCGGTTGCTCAATAGGCTGCTGAGGCGAGCGCGTAACACGTCTGAGCTAAAGGGCTTGGTAATGTAGTCATCAGCCCCTTCCTTTAATCCATTTACCTGAAAAACGGTACTGGTACGGGCGGTTAGTAATAAGACGGGAATATGAGAAGTCCCAACCTCCGTTTTCAGGTGTTTGCATAACTCAATGCCGTCCATCTTCGGCATCATTACGTCGCTCACTACAATATCTGGTATTTGTTGACGGGCAATGGCCAGGGCGACTTCGCCGTCTCCGGCGGTGATCACCCGGTACATTCCGTTGAGCTGTCCTTGCAGGTAAGTCAGGATTTCAGTGTTATCATCTACCAGTAAGAGGGTGGGCAGGTCCTCGGTAACGTCAATCACCGCAGCCAGTGAAACCTCCCCGGCATAGTGCCTTTGGTCATCGTGGCCCTTAAAATCAGCTAATATTTCTTCGTCGCCCAAGTGCTCCCGACCAGAGGGTAACTGCACCTGGAAAACAGCGCCACCTTTCGGCCCCTCCACCAGTCTAATTTTTCCATGGTGCAGTTCAACAATCCGTTTGGAAAATGCCAGGCCAATGCCGCTACTGATCGGTAGTGTAACATCATCATGATGTAATTGTACGAAGCGGTCAAATACTTTCGTCCGGTCCTTTTCCGGAATTCCCGGACCATCATCTGCCACTGAGAAACATAATCCTTCACCGACGGGAGAAAGGGTAAAAACTACTTCCTTCTCACAGAATTTAAAGGCATTGCTCAGCAGGTTACAGATCACAATTTCTAACTTATCCCGGTCGTAGTAGAATTCACTGAATTGTCCCTTACTGGTAAAGTGATAATTTAATTTCCGGCTATCGGCTAGCGGTTGAAAAGACCGGTAAATCTCCCGGGCGAAGGCTTCAAAATCTCCCGGTGCAGTTTTGAGTTGTAGTTGGCCGCTTTCAGACTTGCGAAAGTCCAATAGTTGATTAACAAGATCGAGCAAACGGGATGCGCTGCGGTGCACTCCGGAGATGACGTCGTGGGTATGGGGCATCAGTCTACGGTCTCCCAACAAGTCAGTTAGCGGGCTCAGAATCAAGGTCAGCGGCGTTCTTAATTCGTGGCTGATGTTGGTAAAAAAGGTAAGCTTGGCTTCTGTAAGTTCTCGTTCTTTCTTTTCCGACATTTCGGCAAGTTCCGTCCGGGAAGTGAGTTCCAGTCTGCCCATGGCACTTCGCCGCACGAGGTAAAGTATTAGGCCAGCGGATAGCGCGTATAGGAGATAAGCGAGGGTCGATCGCCAGGGTGGAGGCGGGATTCGTAAACCCAGGACAACGGGTTCACTCCAGTTTATGCGGTCTCGGCTGCCGCGTAGTTCCAGGTCATAGGTGCCGAAGCGCAGGCCAGTAAACGTTAGGCTACCAAATTCCGGCACCTCGATCCATTCCTCGCTTAGCCCCCGCAGGCGATACTGACTGGTTACGGTTTCGGTCCCTAGATAATCGGTGGTGGCATAAGCCAGAGAGAAACTGGAATGCTGGTAAGAGAGCTCTAATTCTTTGACGCCACAGATCACCCTGGGCAGGGGGATTTTCCCCGTGACCTCTTCCCCTACTTTGATCCGCTTACTGTCAATGTCGAGACTCGTGAGCACCAGAACGGGGGCAGGGCGATTGGTACTAATGGCGGTAGGGTCAAAATAGACCAGGCCGTTGGTCCCGCCAAAGTATAGGATTCCCCGTTTGTCAATGGCCGTGGCATCGATGTTAAATTGTCCTGCGGTTATCCCGTCTGACACGCCAAAGGACAGGATGTACTCCGTTTGCGGATCAAGACGAAAGAGCCCACGGGAGGTACTTCCCCAAAAGAAGCCATTGTGATCGATATTGATGGCCGTAACAAAATCATCCGGTAAGCCTTCGGCAGCAGTGTACGTTTTGATCGGAATCAACTGCCTTTCGTCGGTAATTTCCATCCGTTCCAGCCCCGCAGGGGTCGCTACCCAGAGCTCTTTTTCCCGCACCAAAAGGTCATGGCATATCAGACTGGACAAGCGATCACCTCCGATCATCTCTGGCGGAAACAATTCTCTGCTCTCAAGGTCGATACGGTGCACCCCGGCATAGCTGCCGATCCAGAGGTTTTCCGCGTCCTCTGCAAAAGAGCGAATGCGTGAGTTGGCCATTTTCTCCTGGAGGTCAGAAAACCCGATGGGTGGTAGCGGACTTTCCGCATCGGGCAAATACGCCACGCCGTCCCTTTGGGACCCCAGCCACATACCTCCTCCTTTTTCTCTGTGCAAAGCGGCAATGAAGAGGGCTCCGCCGGCAAGACGGACGATCCTACCATTGGCGTCCTGGCTAAAGATGCCCTCTAGCCCACCGATTATCGGTCGGTTATCTTCGGTTATAGCGATGGCTTGGACTTTGCCCATTTTAAAATCCTCTCGTACTTGCGGCGGGCTTCCCTGCTTCCATTCGTGCAGGCCTCCTCCTCTAGTCCCCAGCCAGATGGTGCCGTCCTGCCCTGTTGCAATACAACGGACGTTATTATCCAGCAAACCGCTTTCCCGGCTAGGTTGATTGCCTAAGTAAGAAAACCCACCACGGGGTGACAACTTCACCACACCGCCATATGCCGTGCCAAGCCAAACCAAGTTCTGGTTGTCGATGTGAATATTGATGATCGATCGAAGAGAAGTGTTGCGTGGCCCATCGTAGGTCCGGCTGATCGGAATTTCCTCTATCGCACCGCTGACTTTCCTGACGAATAAGCCTCCCCCCCAGGTTCCGATCCAGAGCCGGCCGTAACGATCAACATTTAAGGATTCAATATTGAATCTCTCTGGAATTTGTTCGATGGACTCTAACTCGTGCATCTTATGCGTCGTAAGGTCAAGATAAGCGAGCTGTCGACCTACACTCAACCAGATTCGCTTGCCCAGCGTATCTTCCACTAGCCTATTTATGTTACGGGACGTAGGAAAATTGACGAAGTTGTCTTCTGCAGTGTTGTAATACACCACCTGCTTCGCATCGCCGTACCAAATGTTGCCATACTGGTCTGAAACCACTCCTCGCACGTTGGTCTGTGGGTGGCGGCGCATCACCACCTCGTTCTTTTTCGGATCTAGTACAAGAAGGCCATGCCTTCTTGTACCGATCCAGAGTCGGCCATGCTTATCCTCTGCTAAGGCTACTGCCCAGAAGTTGACGTCCATTAGTGCGCCCAGGGCATCGTTATAGTTAGTGAACTGGTCAAGCTTTGGGTCGTATTTTGATATACCTCCGTTTTTCGTCGCCAACCAGAACTGACCGTCATGAGAAGGACACAACAACTCTACGTTCTCACTGAGTAAACCGTCGCCTACGGTTCGGGGGGTGTAAGTCTTAAAGCTCTTCCCGTCATAGGTATTCAGACCACCCTCCGTAGCCAGCCACTTGATTCCCCGGTAGTCGCTGATGATCGAAGAAACATAATTGCTCGCGAGTCCGTCCGCTACGTCCAGGTAAGTGATCGCATAGGACTCCTGAATACTCCCTTGGCCAGTTAAATGGCCAAAAGAGCCCGTCAATACATATAGGCTAAGTGATAGTAAAATGGTGATTCGCATAGATTGACGTCCTGACTTTTTCAAACCACGAGCTATAGCCAAATTTCTCAACGGTGAAATTTTCTCGTACCTCAATGTACTCAGGAATCCTCATTCGTGTACCTGAAACCAATGAAACACTAGTCTTTGGTATGGATTTGCCCGATCAACACCCGTTGGATGCCCGGTTATCCCCCCTCGCTTGAGGCACCGGACAAGTCATCTTTACAATGCTTTGTGGGAATTTGGAAGAATTAACGGGTGGACGGCTTTCGTCGCTTTGATTTTACCCAAAATCAATAAAACACTAGTCTTTAGCAAGGTTTGCCTGATCAACACCCGTCAGATGAACGGTTACCCCCCTCGATTGAGGTGCCGGAAAAGTCACCTTTACATTGCCTGGAGGAATCATCTGGGGAGACGCTGACACACACACACATTTTTTAACTAAAGTCGAACACTCGTATATGAAAAACTACATACCACTAAAAGTTGCCCTGATGCTTTCCGGGTGGCTCTTCTGCGGGATTTTACTCGCGCAACAAGTTTCGGGCACCATCACAGATGCAGACGGCATACCACTTATTGGGGTGAACATCGTGCAACAAAATACTTCTAGTGGCACGGTCACCGACCTCGATGGCACCTATGAGCTAACGGTTCCTAGCGATGCTATTCTCATCTTCAGTTACACTGGCTTTACGACAATTATCGAGGCGGTAGGCAACCGCAGTACGATTAACCTTACCCTGCAAGAAGGCGCTACCCTGGATGAGGTGGTTGTCGTTGGTTATGGTCGTGAGAAGAAGTCGACCCTAACCGGTTCGGTGGCGACCATCAACAGCGAACAGCTTACAGCCGTACCGGTAGCAAACGCAGCCAATTTGCTTAGCGGCCGGGTACCAGGCGTCATGACGCGCCAAAACTCTGGCCTTCCCGGTGGTGAAAACACCCAGATTCGTATCCGTGGTTTCGCCAAGGCTCCTCTGACATTAGTTGATGGTGTTCAGATGGATTTTACTCGTATTGACCCCAACGACATTGAAAGTATCACCGTACTGAAGGATGCCGCCGCAGCCGTCTACGGTGCCCGTGCGGGCAACGGTGTATTATTGATAACGACCAAGCGAGGCTCCTCTGGCAAGCCAAAGATTTCCTACAATGGCAGCTACACCCAGGCATCCGCCATCGCCTTTCAGGAACACGTAAGCGCAGGTCAGTACGTCCAATTATTTCGGGAAGGCGACCTTAACGATGGTAATGGATATGATTTCACCTATGACGACCAGGCACAACAAAATTTTGAAACGGGCGCGCCCGGTTTCGAAGGAGGTAACTGGGTAGATGCCCTAATCGATAACGGTGCCCCGATGCAGCAGCACAGCCTAAGCGTGTCTGGAGGTTCCGCCGCGATCAAATACTACACCTCTGTTGGCTTTACCGAACAGGAGAGCTACTTCCGATCCCGGGATTATGACTACGGCAGGATCAACGCCCGTTCCAACATCGACGCAAAAATCAATGACAACCTAAGTTTCAACCTGGACCTGTCTTACCGCGAAGAAGAAATTAACCGGGCGTCGAATAATATTAGTGCCATCTGGAACGAGCTGGGTACCGCAAGGCCTGTCCTCCCGACAGAATTGCCGGACCCAAGTATCGGTACACCTTACTCCGGCTTCTCCCAACGTAATCCTGTAAACTCAACCACCCGTTCCATTGTAGGAACCTATGACCAGATCAGCAACGTATTCCGGGGTAAACTTGGCCTAGACTATAAATTGCCCTTCCTGCCCGCCCTCACCATTCGGGCGGAACTCAATGCGGAGCAGCTTGACCGATCTACGAAAACGTTCAGCAAGCCTACCGACCTGTATCAGTATTTGCCAGAATCGGATACCTACCAACTGGAAGCCACTAGAAACCCCGTTAGCAGCATTGCGGATGCGCAATTCCGTCGGACTCAGATCTATCCACTGATTTCCATGGAGTACAAGGAAACCTTTGGTAATCACAGCCTGAAGCTGCTCGGTATTGCCGAACAGCAGACGCGTAAGTTCAGTAGTATTAGTGCGAGCCGTAGAGAGTTGCTCTCTACCTCCATTCCGGAGCTTTTCATCGGTTCAACGGATCAGCAATTGAACGACGGCAACTCTGGTGCCGACATTGGCCGCAAAAGTGTAGTTGGTCGTCTGAATTACAGCTTCAAAAACCGCTACCTTTTCGAAGCTACGATGCGTGCAGACGGTAACGTGCTGTTTGCTCCCGCAGCCCGCTGGGGCTATTTTCCCAGTTTTTCTGCCGGTTGGGTGATCTCGGAGGAATCTTTTTTCAATTCTTCTAAGAAAATTGATTTTCTTAAGCTGCGTGCCTCCCACTCCCGCTTGGGAGACGATACGGCTAATGGCCTTAACGGTTACGATTACCTGACGGGCTATGACCTCAATGGCATCTACCTCTTGGGTGATAGTGAAGGCCAACCCCGCATCCAAACACGCGGTCTGGTTAACCCGCTATTAACTTGGGAGATCCTCACTATGACAAACATCGGACTGGAAGCAACCCTCTTCGACGGTAAGCTCGGTGTCGAAGTAGATGTATTTCACCGTACGCGAGATGGCATCATCGACGTAAATGTGGAAGATGTCCCTTCTACCTTCGGTGCGAACCTGCCCGTCGTAAACATCAACTCACAGGAAAGCCGGGGCATAGAAATTGCCCTGAGTTACGAGCAAAGAGTTGGCGATTTTAAAATTGATATCGCCCCGAACTTCTCCTTTGCCCGCTCTAAGTGGCTAGAGGTGAAGAGCCAGGAAGACTTTACCGATCCCGATCAGCAACGCCTCTTTGAGCTAGACGGTACGCTGGTCAACCGCTTCGTTGGGTATCGCAGCGATGGGATCTTCATGAGCCAGTCTGATATTGATGCGTACGAGGTTGTCCAAGACGGTAATGCCAACATGACTATTCGCCCCGGTGACATCCGGTACCGAGACTTGGACGGAGACGGAGAGATCACTTTCCGTGATCAGGAGGAGATTGCCTACGCACCAGGCCTGCCAGAATTAGTAGGGGGACTCAATCTTGGAATAGAATATAAAAATTTCCGCCTGAGTGGTCTGCTTCAGGGTGCGTCCAAGTTCAGCATCAATATTTCGGGCAATGCTCGCAATCCGTTCAGCAATGGTTCCATTCCGCTGACTTACCAATTCGACCACCGCTGGCAGCCAGACCCTGACAATCCTGGCGTTAACATTAACCCAAATGCCAGCCTGCCGGGTATTACCCAGGCACCCGGAGTTAATAATAATCGGACATCCGACTTCTGGGTGAGGGACGTAACCTATCTCCGCCTAAAGAATATTAACCTTTCTTATTCCCTTCCTGCCACGGTCTTATCAAAGATTGGGTTTAGTTCCCTACAGGTATACGTTGCGGGGGAAAACGTCATAAGTACTAACAACCTCGGCATCTATAGGGACGCTTTTGACCCGGAAGTATCACCTGGCAACCCTGCCAGACAGTATCCTATTACAAGGTCATTTTCCCTTGGGCTAAGAGCTTCTTTGTAAATTATCAAATTTAATTTAGGTATGAAAAATATAATACACTATCTCCTCCTCGGGATGCTGCTCACCTTCTCTGCTTGTGAAGACCCTTTCGAGTTAACGCCTACCGACATCATTTCCGGAGCCGTCGTTTTTGAAGACGAAGGCCTAGCCGATGCTTTTGTTGCTGATCTCTACGGTCGGGCTCTCCTTCATTATAACTCGGGTCAGTCAAATTATGAAATGAACTTGGTGAATGCTTTCGGTGGAGAGTCTCGCAACTTCGCCCCCTGGCAAACGCCCTTCGGTCAGGTAATGGATGTAGATTTTGACGAAAACGGTGCTGGTGTTATCTCGCATTGGCCTTACAATACCATTCGCGAGTGTAATGTCCTCGTGGGCAACCTTCCTTTGTCCACTTCTCTAGACCAGGACTATATCGCTACCCGGGTAGCTGAAGCCCGGTTTATTCGTGCCTGGGAATACTTCCAGATGGTTATCCGCTATGGAGGTGTACCCTTGGTAACGGAGGCTTTACCTGCAACGGCGGATCCGGCATCGCTTTTTGTGAACCGAAATTCCGAAAAGGAAATCTATGACTTTATTGGTGCTGAAATGGACGCCATTGCCGCCGTCTTGCCGGAGCAGGCAGACACCGATGGCCGCGTCACCCGGTGGGTGGCCTTGGCATTAAAGAGCCGGGCGATGTTGTACGCTGCTAGTGTTGCCAACTTTGGCACTCAGCAACTTGGCGGAATCCTTGGCTTCCCCTCCAGTGAGGCAAATGCTTACTACCAGCAGTCGTTGGCGGCCTCTAAGGAAATTATGGACAGCGGCACCTTTTCGCTTTATCGTGAAAGTGACGATCCCGTTGATAATTTCATTAACCTCTTTCTCGACGAGAGTGGAAACTCGGAGAAGATCTTCGTAGAAAAATACGACTTCGAAGCCGGTAAAAGCCATCGCTGGGACAATACAGGAATTCCAGCAGGCTTCGGCTTCGGCTGGAATTCTAACTACCCAGTTTATCTGGAAACGATGGAGTTGTTTGATTTTACCGATGGTACCTCGGGCATGGTGGACCGCGCTATGTTTGATGATGCAACGCCGATAGACCCCGCTCGCTTTTTTGGAGAACGGGACCCGCGTTTTCGCGCCTCCATCTTTTACCCTGGTGCTCCCTTCAAGGGAGGAACTTTCTACTCCCACCGGAGTACCGACTATACCGACCCAGGAACAGGAATGGTGGTACGAAATACTGGCGCAGGATTCATCGTCCCAGGTTCTGACGGGTGGCCGGGTGCTGGGCACCCCCGCCACCGCGGCGGTAACCCGACTGGCTTGTTGACGCGAAAGATGATCAACCCCGAGACCCCGGATGGTACAGGCTCCAGTACGGACGTGATCATCATGCGTTACGGAGAAACCCTGCTCAACTACGTAGAAGCCGCCTTCTACCTGGGTGATCCTAACGGCGACCTGGCGACGGTCTTCAATGACATCCGTGATCGAGCGGGTATGCCAAGCCTAACCACAGGAGAAATCACCGAGGACCGTATTCGGCAGGAAAGAAGGGTAGAGCTGGCCTTCGAATCTCAGATTTTCTGGGACCTCAGAAGATGGCGAATTGCCGTGGAGGAACTGCACAACGTGCGGCGGCACCGCACGCACTTCCGCTACAACTACGACACGGGCATGTATACGATTCAAATTGCCGATGGCGATCTGGGCCGCGTACGCCTGCACCCTGAGAAGAACTACTACTACGCACTGGGCCTGAATCAGATTGCGGACAACCCCAACCTGGTCGAGAACCCTGGTTACTAAAACGATTCATCGATCTCGCTGGGAAGACATCAGTAGAGGGTAAACCACTGCACTGGACTACCGGGAATCCCCGTATTGGTTTCAAGCCCATGCGCTACGGAAATGACGACGATCGCGACCCTACGCCCGATGAAATTAATGCGGAGTGGGCCACTACTCAAATCAAGACCCTGGAAAATGGGACTACAGATCAGCCTTTTTTTATGGCCGTAGGCTTCCTAAGGCCCCATACACCGCTGGTCGCTCCACAAAAGTATTTTGACCGCTTCCCGCTAGACGAATTGGAGCTGGTCGACATTCGTGAAGGTGACGGTGACGATACCTTCCTGAGCATTTCCTACCAGGGAGAAGTATTCACCCTTCAACGAAACCGTAAGATGTTTGAGGCCATCTCCGAGGCTTACGGCGATACGGAGTTAGGGCTAAAGAAGTGGACGCAGGCCTATCTCGCTTGCGTGGCGGCCGTTGACGATAATATCGGGCAGGTACTCGGAGCATTAGAAGCTAGTTCGCTGCGGAACAATACCATTGTGGTGCTGGCAAGTGATCACGGCTTCCACATGGGAGAAAAGGACTACCTCTATAAAAACTCCCTATGGGAAGAAAGTACCCGTGTCCCGCTAATGATTCGAGTCCCGGGCATGGGCGAAGCAGGTCAGCAGGTTGATCATCCCGTTTCCCTTACAGTGCCCTGATGTTGAGGATTGCGTTCGCTGCGCGAACGGATATACGATTAATTAGCGCCCAGCAGGGCGATCGCAAGGGGCGCCCCTACTGGCCAATTATTTTCATCCCAGGTGACCAACAGAAGTACATCCATAAGTAACTCAAATGATCAAACACTCAATTTATCTATTCTTAATCATGCTTTCATCAGGCTTGATTTCGGCCCAGGAAGAACTGGTGCTTGATGCCACCTGGGAGATCATCTTCGATAATAACAACGAAGGCAAGCAGGCTGATTGGGTTACGGATGCTGGGTTCGTGGCCAATACCGGCCGTCGACCAATCGCGGTCCCTTCTGTGTGGGAGACCATCGAAAAAGACTATGAGGGTGTTGCCATCTATCGGCAGGAATTCAGGGTACCAAAAGGGTGGGAGAATAAGGTGATGCACCTCCAGTTTGAAGCGGTAAATTACCTGGCGGAGGTATGGCTGAACGACGAAGTAGTGGGTTTTCATGAAGGGGGCTTCACCCCCTTCGAGTTCCGAGTAGACGAAATGGCTAAAGCCGGAGAAACGAACGTCCTTATCGTAAGGGTCGTTGGGCCAATTACGCTCTCCGACAAGGAAGTGGATGGGATTAAACCCATGGAAACGCCGCAATGGCGGGCAGGGATTACCGGTGGAATTTGGCAAAGTGTGCGCCTGGTAGCAACTGACGACATTTACCTGGACGACGTTTATATTCAGCCATCCTTAGCCGATGAGTCGGTGAGCTTCGACCTAACATTGGATCAGGCAGGGCAAAGTAATGTAGAAGCAACCATAGCTATTGTCATCACGGAAGCTGATGGTGGAATGGTCGTCATCGCAGCAGCGGAAACCGGGGAATTACACCCAGGAAAGAACAAGCAACGCCTGTCCCTTACCGTTCCGAATGCCAGTTCCTGGTCTCCAGGCGATCCTCATCTCTACCACGCAGAAGTGAAGATAAGCAGCGAGGGAAAGATCTCCGATTCCCATACCGGGCGTTTCGGATTTAGGGAGTTTACTATCCGTGATAACGACTTTTACCTCAACGGAAAACCGATTTACCTTAAGGCCACCTTCTTCGAAGGCCTGTACCCGAATAAGGTTGCTTACCCGGATGATGAAGCGATGGTGCGGGAAGAAATCCGCCTGGCCAAGGACGCTGGCTTCAACATGATAAGTCCGTGGCGTAAGCCTTCCTCAGACCTCTACCCGGATACGGAAGCCTTCTACCTCGATATGCAAAAGATCCACGGCACGGCCAATAAACGGATGATTGAAGGGTTTCGGGCTAACCCCGCAGTTGATGGCTATTGTATCCACGCGCTCTCCGCCGGCGACTGGATACTGGGCGGTGGACTGATTGACCTATGGCGACAGCCGAAGACCTACGCTTTCGAGGCCACAAAAGACGCCAACCAACCAAGGATATTGTCCATCCGAACCTTGCCGAGGAATGTCTACGCAGACGAGGGGATGGAGCTGGAAGTCATCGGCATCAACGATCTGGAAACGCTGCCCGCCCGCCGGAGACCCTCGCTATCTCTTCACCTGCGGGGTCGAAAAAGCGATGGGCTTATCTTATGGTCCTGTATCCCACACCTCGTTCGGGATCACCCAGTCTTTGCCGGCCTACCGGTAGACACCATGATGCGCAATGTATACGAACACGTCTGGGCACGGCAAACGCTGCTAAACCTACGGGGACTTAAGGGCGAAACCCCGGAAGTGCTGGTCGCCTCCATCGGCTACCAGTGGTTCTCCAGGGGACACCAACTGCATTACTCCGGTCCGGGAGCTTTGTGGTGGGGCGCTGACGTGGCGATTGTCCCAGTAGGAAAAGGACGCTGTGTTGTGTCTCAGCTACAACTCCTGCTGCACTTGGGTACAGATCCTGCGGCGGATCTCATCTGGAATAACCTGCTGCGTTTTCTTGATTAATGGGCGGGGGTAAGCCCCGTCCTACTGGCTAACGCCGCCACTAAAATTGACCCTGGCACGGGTGGGAATTGCCCCCGCCCGATCAGCATGAAATCGAAAACTCCCCGTAGTTTCCATTAACCCAACCACCCTTCAAGTTACTCCAATCATGCGCTTCCCTTTTCTCTTATTATTTCTGGCCCTTGCCCTGCCCGCTTGCAAAAGCCCGCAGACCAGCCCTGACCGACCTCCGAATCTCGTCCTTATCCTGGTTGATGACTTGGGCTACGGTGACGTAGGCTTCAACGGCTGCAAGGATATCCCTACGCCACACATCGACCGATTAGCAGCAGAAGGTGTCATTTTCACCAACGGTTACGTTAGCTACGCCGTATGTGGCCCTAGCCGCGCTGGGCTGATCACCGGTCGTTACCAGGACCGTTTCGGTTTCTGCCGTAACCCGCTCTTTGCGCCTAATGACCCCGACATGGGATTGCCGGTAGCGGAAGAGACCATTGCGGAAGTACTCCACAAGGTTGGCTATAAATCAGCGGCCTTGGGTAAGTGGCACCTCGGTGCGCACGAAAGCCAGCGTCCATTGGTGCAGGGCTTTGATGATTTCTTTGGCTTTCTGACCGGAGGACATCGTTATTTTCCAGAAGAGTATACCCTGGCCGACGAATATGAAGTTCGTCGCCAGAGCGATGCCTACCGCACGAAGTTGCTGCGCAATACGACCCGTATTGAGGAAACGGAATACCTCACCGACGCACTCTCCCGGGAGGCGGTGAACTACATAGAAAAGTACCAAAACGACCCCTTCTTTATTTACCTGGCCTACAACGCCCCGCATACTCCCATGCAGGCGACCGAAAAATACCTCAACCGTTTCCCCGACATTGAAAACAAACGCCGCCGAACCTATGCTGCGATGGTTAGTGCCGTCGACGATGGGGTAGGGCGCATCCTTGATCAGTTGGAAGCGCTGAACCTGGAGGAAAACACCTTGGTAGTTTTCCTTTCCGACAACGGTGGCCCGGAGCACAGAAACGGCTCAGACAATGGTCCTTTACGCGGTAAGAAAGGCGACCTCTTTGAGGGAGGCATTCGGGTCCCTTATGCGATGAAATGGCCCGGGCAAATTCCTGCAGGTCTTCGGTTTGATGAAATGGTGAGCTCGCTTGATATTTTGGGTACTATGGCTGGCCAACAGACCGGTGGCAACCCCGCTAAGAACCCCTTGGATGGTGTCGATCTATTGCCATTCCTGAAAGAAGCGCAAAATGGCCCGCCACACGACCAAATGTTCTGGAAGAAAGTCGATCAACAAAGACACGCTGTCCGGGAAGGCGAGGATAAATTAATCGATTACTCGGATGGGGCGCAGTTGTATGACCTGGGCAAGGATATTGGCGAAGCGAACAACCTGGTGGAGCAACAGACTGCCAAGGTTAAAAAGCTGGAAGACGCTTGGGGTAAGTGGGATGCAAATAACCAGGGTCCGGTATTCCTCGGCCTCCTGCAAGATTCTCTTTACAACACCCTCCATCCGAACCGTTTCACCCGACCAATCGACTAACTCATGCGCTTCTTATTCTGGTGTTGTTTGTGGTGCTGGACCCGTTTGGTGCCTCGTGATCTCCCCCTGCTAACAGAAGAGATGATTCCAGCAACAACACTCGTACAAGCAGAAGAAATCACCGTTACGGAATGGACTAAGCAAAGCAGGTTGCCTAAGTACTTTGCTATTTCTGATCGGATTGACCAACGGTTTAAGGATGGCCTTTCTGGATTTCTGGAAGGGATAATACCTTTGGAAATTCCCGTAGCGAAAGAAGGGAAGAGCTGGGGCCTCCGTTTCGACCTGAGTAAAATTCATAGTGGTACGCCCCGCTTGAAGATCAGTGGAACACCGGGTACAGAAGTTTACATTCTTTCGGCCCCATACGTTCGTGATGGTGTTTTTAGCCACGAAATACTGGACTCGGATTTTTCTGACAAAATCATACTGTCCGGAGAAACGGATGAATGGGAAGCGACTTACTTCAAGCCGGTACGCCACCTGACCATCTATGTTCGTGGGAATACGGAAGCCGTTCAACTTCATGAGCTTAGCATCCGATCGATCAATTATCCTTTCGTTCGCCGGGGCAGTATGCTGGACAACCCGCCGTATCCCTACCTGAACAGTCTGCGGCAGGGTAGGGGCTCCCTTCTTCGGCTGAACGGTAAACCGTTGGCCAAAGAGAAGCTAAAAACTGGTTCCCTTTTGCTGACGGCTGGGAAACAGGAAATCATCTTTTGACAAAATGACCTTTCCGGCTGAAGCCGGAGGTACACCTTTACTGCTCCCAAAGAACTTCCCCTGCACCCGCGTCCCCGCCCAAAATCAACTTTCTAAAACAATAACTATGTACCTTTTGCTACCAAATCGATCCTTTCTCCTGGCTATTATGGCCTTGTTCTTATTGTCCGGCACTGTATCGGCAGACACCTTCTACGTCAGCACTTCTTCGGGAGATGATGATAATGACGGCCTAACGTCCACTTCCGCCTGGCAAACGATCGGGAAAGTGAATAACCGTTTTGTGGAACCTGGCGATTCTATTCTTTTCCGCGCTGGAGAGACCTTTTTTGGCAGATTGCGGTTCGTTAATGAAAGCGGCGATCCGGGCTTGCCGGTTGTTGTCAGTCGCTACGGGGCAGGGGAGCGGCCAGTGATTGATGGTGACGGCCACCTTGCCACCATTCATCTGGAAAACAGCGGCCATATCCACCTCTCTGAGCTGGAAATAAAAAACGATGGTGGACCAGCTAAACCGGGTACTTCCTTAAAACTCCGTTATGGCCTTTACCTCGTCAATACCTTCACGGACGGAACTACTTTCGATCATTTCCATTTCACCAACCTGACCTTCCGGAATATTTATTCGACGCAACAGATTAACGACAATGATCAGACGGGGGTCAATGCCCACGCGATCAAAACGAGTGGCGCCGGATGGAATCCAGAACATCCCATCCGCTTTCGGGATATGCTTGTCGAAGATTGCTTTTTTACCCGTACCGGACGCCACGCTGTGGTGATTGGCTCAACCGACCAGCTCACTCTGCGAAATAATCTATTTCAGCACGTTGGGGGGGCCGGTATGGTCATGGCGGCCCATAGCCGTAACATCCTCGTGGAAGACAACATAACGGACCATACGGGTTCTAATCTCGATCCTCGTATGGCCGCACGCGGAAGCGGTTTGTGGGCGTACCGCACGACCAACCTGACGGTTCAGAACAATCGCTTCATGCACGCCCGTGGCATCAAAGACTCCTTCGGTATGCACATTGATATTGGCAACCGTAATGTGGTGTACCAGTACAATTACAGCGAAGACAATGAGGGGGGATTCGTGGAGATCCTGGGCGGAAACAAAAACGTTGGGTATCGCTACAATATCAGTGTCGGTGACGGTTGGCGAATCCGAGGTCCACAATTGGGAAGAATATTCTGGGTCGGTGGCTGGTCCGGCACGGTAAACCAGCCGGCAGCGTCTGACAGTGTTTTCATCTACAACAACTCCGTGTACGTACGTGACTCGATTGCCCCTCGGATATGGATTGAGGCCATCACTAAAAACACCCGGATTTACAATAACATCGTCTACGTAGCGAATGAATTCAGCGATGTGTTCATTAAGAATGACCCTAGCTTAAATGACTTCAGCCACAACATCTGGTTCGGTAATATCGCTAACCGGGATACGGATGGGGACGCCTACCAGGGCGCCAACGATTTTCACGCACACCCAGGCTATGAAAACACCCCTCCAAATGACTGGGAGGATGTTCGCCTTTTAGCGGGCAGCCCAGCGATAGGCGCAGGGAAATTGATTTATGACCCAACCGTCAGCCAACCATTTGACGGCTACAGCAATAATGGCGGGCAGGATTTCTTTGGCCGGTGGGTGTCCACTACGGAGTCGTCTAATATCGGTGCGTATAATGGATTTCCGGTGAGCACGACCTCGCCGGAAGCGCTTCCGCTGCGGATTTACCCTAGTCCAGTTCAACGGAGCCAGGTACTGACGATTGAAGTACCACACGAAATGCAGCAAGCGCAGCTTCAACTTCAGTTGGTCGACACTACCGGCCGGGAGGTGCTAAAATTCGCGGTTCAGGCAAGGGAAGAAATTAGCTGTAAGACTTCCATGCTCCCTGCTGGCAGTTATTTGATGAGGCTTAGTGGTGGTGCTTTTCGAGTTACTCGTTGGGTTTTGGTGGTGGAGTAAGATTACTGAGGTCTTTGGACAGGTTCAGGTACAGCGTAGTACCGAACGGATCATAAAAATCAGCGTTTAATCAGCAAGAGACTGTATACTTGCTGTAGGTCATTTCTAGAATGACCCTCCGCCTCGAAGGACTCCTGGAGCAACTAGCGACTCTATACCCGTATTCGGTTCAGGAAACCTCCGGTAGCTTCAGATTCTCGCTTATCGATCAGCAAGATCAGAAGAAGACGATACTACAAGTGGGCGAAGAAAGCAAAGTGATGTTTTAGGATTATGAGGTCGATCTACAGTGCTGAGAGCTATTTTGTTTTTTGGAACAAGGAACAGTTTCAAATAAGAAGGGGTGGCCAATGGCCACCCCTTCTAGATTCAATTTTTAGAACGCAGATACGAGTGTTGATTACTCTTATTCCTCAATTGGAGTTACTTTCATCTTGCAAGGACTACAGGTACAAGAGGACGTGTTGGTATCAAAGTGATACTGTTCTCTACAGTCACAGTCACCGGTGCAATCTATTTCAAAGCCACCTGACTTGGTTGAACCAACTTTTTGAGCATACATAATAGATGAGCTACTGCCATCCTTTAGGGTATAATCGTATCCGAGCCTGGTATTGTGTTGGCTTCGGGGAGGGTGGAGTAAGACTTTTCTTCGCTACGCATCTTTGTCCCATGCTACACCTCCAAACCACCATCGACCTTCCCGCCCCACCCGCCAGGGTTTGGGACGTACTCACTGATTTCGCCGCTTACCCGCAGTGGAATCCT
>JBLHRW010000068.1:0-16868 GCA_047626445.1 Neolewinella sp. | reverse complement strand
ACAGAATGCCGGAGGTATGTCTACGCCCTACCTGGGCGGGGTACACTTTTCCAACCCCAATAGGGGAAATGTAAAGTAAACCGGAACGTCACCACAGGTGGCCGGCCGCCAACGCCCCTCAGAGCGTCGAATTCTGAATTCAAATAAATAACCCTCACAAAGAGGAAATACAAATAGCTTAATACAATTACAATGTCTAAAAAGAAATTAACTCTCGACAAAAATCGTCTCGTTCGCCTCCAGGACAACCAGCTTGACGCAGCTACCGGCGGTGCCGCAGCAGGCAACGGCTCCACGACCATTACCGTAACAATTGGCCGTGCTGTTGCAGATGCTTCTGCCGACGGTAGCTGCTGTAACAAGTCTTGTAGCAACGAAGCACCACAAGCATAACCAAATCCAGAAATTCGAAAATAATTAGAAATGAAAAACGAAAAGAAACTCGCGCTCGACCAGGAACGCCTTGTACGCCTCCAGGATGCTCAACTTGATGCTGCCGCAGGCGGCGCTGCCGACGGAAACGGTTCCACTACGATCGTAGTTGATGTTCCAATTCTTCGCGCAGGCGATGATGGCAGCGGTGGTGGTGGAACCATAGCTGCTGCTAACGATGGCAGCTGCTGTAACAAGTCCTGCTAGACCGATAGCGAATTGCTACGCTTAACCTACTGTTTTTCGAACGGCGGCAACCATTTGTGCCGCGAATAGGAACCTCCAATAAATAACGCAGGGAAATGCCCTTCAAAAATAGGTTCTACTTCTCCGATAAACTTCTCGCTCATCGGGAAACAGTAGGTTTTTGTTTCTTTAATTTTGAATGTTGGAAATACATATTAGCTGCTTTTGGCGAAGCTGTTACGACTGTCAAAACAAGAATTGTCTGGGGAAATAGCGCGAGAACTGCAATTGAATTACTTTCTTCTAAAGAATAATCGAAAACAATTGTGAGCAGCGCTTCCAGAGTAACGCCACTTTAATTAAATAATCAAATCACTAAATAATCATCAACCTGTACCGCGTACCGGAGCCACTCTTATTGCTCGTAAATAGCGGTGTTGTAAAATAATTAACCATGTCTAAGAAACTAATCCTCGATAAATCTACCCTCTCCCGTTTACAAGCCAGCCAGCTTAATGCCGTCGTTGGCGGTACTGATGGCTACGAGTCTAAAACAATAGATGCGGGCACGAACGAACTGGCCCGGGCAGCGGGGAATCCGGACTCCTGCTGCAGCAAGTCTTGTAACAATAACCCTGACGTATAAATACTTAAAAAAGTACGATGAAAAAGAATAAACTCACGCTCGATAAATCAGTTCTCGCCCGCCTTCAGAATGATCAGCTCGCTGCTGTGGTCGGTGGAGGAGAGAGGCCTTGCTCTGGCACCATAAGTACAATTACTATTGAGACTGGGAATGAAACTGCCACTCCTGGTCAGCCTGAAGGAGAGTCCTGCTGCAGAAAATCCTGCTAATAAATAATCTGATATAAATATAAATAATTATGAAAAACAAGAAATTAATTCTCGATAAATCTACCCTCGTTCGCCTGCAAAGCCAGCAGCTTTCCGCGCTGGAAGCAGGTACTGGTCAAGGTGAATCTAAGGCCGCTGCGGTGGATCCCGGAATGGGAGCCCTGGCTTTCGCCAGCTGCTGCCGCAAGACCTGTAATAACGGTGAAACCTCCGAGCCCGAAGTAGGCGCAGAATAGGAGTCGCTAACTTTTAATAAGAGGTAGAGGAAGAATGGGTGAAGAAAAATATCGACAGGCCGGGGAGGTCTTAATAAATATTCTACCCGGAATTATAGTATACCATCTCAATAGGAAACTGTCAAAATACCAAATTCCAGTAGCCCTTCTTCTTTTACCTCTTCTCAACGCTGATGGCCTGAAATATTAGTTCAATCACGATAAATTCAATAAAATGTCATTCAATAAATATACGCGATCCTGGCTGTCCGCCACACTGTTGTTGCTAAGTTTTGTCTTGGCGGCACAGTCTGATCAGGCCGGAACGATCCAGGGCAAACTGATTTCCTCCGCTGATGGAGCAGTTATCGATTACGCCTCCGTAGCGTTAAACCGTGAAGGAGGTAGTACCATCGATTTTCAGCTCACCGACGAAACGGGAAGCTTCCTCTTTGCCAATGTTCCTGAAGGTGCTTATCGCCTGCTGGTCACCCGGCTTAGTTTCGAAGACTATCGGTCCGAAGTTATTAATATTACCCCTGGAGGAACCTTCGAAATATCTCCCCAGTTAACGTCTCAGGCCAATAATCTTTCCGTAGTAGAAGTCACCAGCTCACGGCCGATGATCGCCTTCTCCCGAGGTAAAATGGTCGTAGCGGTAGACCAGCTGCCCAGCGCCGAGTCCAGCAACTCCCTGGAAATCCTCAATAAAATACCGGGTGTTTCCGTGCGCGGAAAAAGCATCACCTTGAATGGTTTTGGTTCCGTCAATGTCCTCATCAATGGCCGTAAACGAACCATGACCGCTGCCCAGGCTGCGACCTTACTCGAAAGTATCCCGGCAGATAATATCCGGAGTATTGAGGTGACTAGTGGCAAATCCGTTTCTCAAGATGCCTCAGGTACAGGAGGAGAAATCAACATCGTTACCAAAAAGGCGATGGACCAGTTCTTTAACCTCAGCCTGAATAATCGGATGAGGGTGGACCGTTACCTGAGCAATAGCCACTCTGCGTACATTAACCTGAATCAGAATCGCCTGCGCATCAACGGTGGTGCTTCCTTTGCTCGTAATTTCAGTTATGGCACCGGCGTCCGCGCCGAAAAATACACAACCTCCGCGGATGAAGTCATCGGCACAGGTACGACCAACTCTACCGACAACTACCTGAGTACGCTCCCTTCGGCTAACCTGAGCGTAGAATACGACCTGTCGGACCGGCAACGAGTTGGGGCAACTGGCTACGCTTACTTCACCAATAAAAAAGGAGGAAGCACGGATCTCAATAAGTACAGTTTTACCGGACAAGAAGACCAGGAGTTTCTCTTCAACGAAACACAGCGGTTGAACGATAACCTCTCTTCTGCAGATGTTTATTTCGAACGAGACCTGGATACCCTGAAGAGCTCCTTCAAAACAAGCCTGAGTTACCTCACCGGATATAGCCAGGAGCAATTGGACTTCGAGCGGCGCGACCCGCCCACCATCAGTGCTGCGGAAGCAGGGGTTGTACGTGCGGATCTTCCTCTGAACGGGGGCCAGTTTAGTTTCCGCGCCGACTTGGAGAAAAACCTCTCAGAAACCACACAGTTTTCATTGGGCATCAAGGTGTCTGACGGAGAAATCCGAAATTTCGCCACCTACGACACCATCTCCTTCCAGCCACCGCGCCGGAATCTTGGCTTTAGTGACAGCCTCTCCTACCGGGAACAGGTGTATGCCGCTTACGCTTCTTTTTCCAAAGATATCGGTAGCTTCTCGATAAGTGGCGGGGCCCGACTAGAGTCTACCCGCGCCAGCGCCCGCAGCTTTAAAGTTGACGAAACAAGTTCTCAGGCCTATACGAACCTATTTCCCAATCTGTCGATCAACTACAATGCGGGAAGCAACTACAAGTTCAGCCTCAACTACAGCTCCTCAATTACCCGCCCCAATTACCTACAGCTGAATCCGTACGTCCGCTATCTGGATGCCTACACGTTCACAACCGGTAACAATACATTACTGCCCCAAATTGATCACCGCGTTACCTTCAATACGCGCTTGTTTCGGATGCTTCACCTGAATTTTGGCTACATCCACGGCGCTAATTACGTAGGTAATGTTCGTAGGCTGGAACCCGATGGTCGGACGACCAAGATCACTACCGCCAATGCTTTTGATGTACGTGCCGCATACGCCCAGGCCATCATCTATTACCGCCTTGGCCAAGACGGCCGCCTGAGTGGCCAGTTGACCTCTTTAGTGATTCCATTGACCTACCATGCCATCGGCGACGCCGAAGATCAGGCCGCCTTTACCGGTTCTGATACCAAGGTGAGTTTTTCCGCCTCCACCCAATTCAAAGTGACCAAGCGGTTCTCCATCGATGCAGATTATTTCTTCAGCCGGGGACGCCTGACCTTTCAACAGGAAACCGCCAACCGCTGGGAAGTTAACGCAGGAACGAGTTACAAGCTACCAGGAGATGCCTTTACGGTGAGCGCTCGCGTATCGGATATCTTTAATACAGATAACGGTGCAGGGAATCGGTTCTTTACCAATTACAACGCCAATTATAGCTCTGACTTCAATACCCGCCGGCTCACCGTTGCGGTGAATTACCGCTTAGGTAAACTGAAAAAGAACTACCAACAAGGACCAAATGGTGACGTAGGTCGCTTTAAAGAATAGTATAATGAGTGCTGATCTTCACACCCGTTATGCCGCCGTCGTGGAGGTGCTGCCCGCAGTACTTCACGACGGCCTACTCGCCCGGATTCCTCAGGTTACCCGGTTTGATTCCGGCTTCGGCCTGGGCGGCCTGTCGCTGCTGCTGCTGAGCCGATACCGCGTACTGGAGCAGCAAGCCGATTGGAATGCTGCCCGGCAAGTCGCCTGGAAATGCCTGGAAGGGATCATCGACCCTGATCGGCCCGGCGGAACTTCCCTGATCGAATACTGTGAAGTCGCGCAATTTCTGCGCACCCATGCTACGGCGCTGGAACTGGAGGACGTCGTCAACGAAGTGTTGCCCATTCTGGATGGCCTGATCGAGCAGCGAATGGAACAATGTTTTGCCGCTGGCAATCTTGACCCCTACACCGGAGCTTTTAATCCGGCGCTATACCTGCTGCTAAACCTTCCGGGTGCCCATCGTCTGCGAGATAGCTGGTTGCCGCATTTGCCAACGGCAACGGAACTGGCCCAGCATGATGCGAAAGGGCAATACCAGATCCCTTCTGGTATTTCTCACGGGCTGGCATTTTACACCTACTTCGTCGCACAGTACCTGCAACGTTACCCACAGGATCAGGCTTTCGGTGCCTTAGGTTTCGATTACCTGCAGGCATTAGAGTTAAGGCAATCCTCGCAGGGGGATCCGTCTTGCTTTTATCAGGATGGTGGTGAAAATGGCCCGGGGAGGCTCTCGCTGGCTTATGGCGATTGTGGCATCCTCTTCGCCGGTTACCGGTTGGCAACGGTGATAGGGGAGGTGCAACGGGCCGATCACTTCCTGAATTGCCTGGAACAAACTGCGCTCCGTCGGTCGGTAGACAGCACCGGAATAACCTCCGACAATCTACTGTACGGCCGTTCGGGGGCCTGGCTTTTCTTCCAGCGGCTGCACGAATTGAGCGGTCGCCAGGCCTTTGCCGAAGCTGCGGCTTACTGGCGACAGCAGCTCGGGGACAGCTTCGCTACTTCGACGGGCACATTGCCGCAATACCCCGTCTACGATTATGGTGCCATGAAATCCTTCAGTCTTTTTGAAGGGGCCATAGGCCCACCACTCGCGGCCTATGCCATCGCTTCTGATCCCTCTTTTCTTTACCAACTTTTTTATCTCCAATAGTCATGACCGCCGTTGTTAATAAGATCTCCGCTCCACACCGTCATTTCCATCAGCTGTTCTCAAAGAATACCGATGCGTACAACATCAGTTTCATGAATGGGTTGGCAGGCGCCACGCTCGTTAGCGCACATTTGGGGCGGGCATTGTCTGCAGATATGGGCGCGGTCGCAGGTGCAGAGATGAAACAGATGAGCAAGGTGTTGCACGACCGGTTGTTGGGTCGGTTACAGCGTGGAGATCTGAAAATAACGTCTTTGCACAGCCTTTGCTCCGGCCTGGCGGGAGTCATCTATGTCCTGGACGAACTGAAGCGCGAAGGCTTCTCCGAGCATTCGCTGGAACGTGCCACCCGGGATAGCCTGACGGAACTATTACTCAAGCAAAGCCTCCAGGATTTCGACCAGCGGAATACAGACTTTTTGCACGGACCATTGGGCGTATTCTTCGTTTTATTAAAGGACATGCACCACGCCCCTACCAAGGAAGCCCTGGATCAGATATTTGACCGCTACCAGGAACAACTGGTAACGGACCATCTGGGAAGCCGCATCTATAACAGTGTGCTGGAAGGGCAGCGCGAGGCCGACGAATACAACTTCGGCCTGGCCCACGGAATGTCTGGCCACATTGCCCTCTGGACCGAAGCCCACGCCAGAGGCTTCCGCCCCCAGGAAACAGAGCAACTGGTTACTCGCCTATTACAATACATCGACCATTACCGGGTTGAACCCGGAGCGGTTGCAACCAAAGGGTCGCATAAATACTACCCGAAATCCGTCATTGAAAACAATGAAGAGGCCTGGAAAGAAATAAAAGAAGAAACCTACAACAGCCGTCTGGGCTGGTGCTACGGAGACATCAACATTGCTTTCGCTAAAATCAAAGCAGGAAAAGTCTTTGGCCGGCAAGACTGGTGGAACGATGGCCTGAATCTGGCACGCCACGTAGCCACTCGCCTGGACCCTGCCGATGCACAGATAAGCACCAATGCTTTCTTCTGCCACGGAGCTGCCGGTCTCGTGTACATGTTCGGCCTGTTGCACCAGGCAACTGGGGAGAACTTATTCCTGACCGCCAGGAAGAACTACGCCGAATATTATAAAGAACTGTGGCAACTTCCCAAATATACGGACCTGAAGTTGCATCGCCCCGCTTCCTTTCTGGACGGTATTCCGGGCGCCGTACTCGGCACGCTTTCGGAGATTCCCGGCGGCGGCTACCCGCTGGCAGATGCATTTCTGCTGAAGATATAATTCCTCATTTATTCGACGATCATTCTACGTCGTGAATAACCAATTCCTCACCCATTCAATTCTTCAATCATGCCTCCTTTTACTTTCGGTCTCCTCGATTTTGGTAATCGGCATAAGTCTCAAAGTAGCATGCACTCAGTTATGGATGTGGTGGAGCTGGCACAAACAGCAGATGAGCTGGGGTTTGCAAATTTCTGGCTCACGGAACATCACTCCTTTAGTGCAACCGCTCCCTGGGCCAGCCCCCGGATGCTGCTGCCGATGTTGCTGGAGTATACTTCTAATATTGCCATTGGTACGGCCGGCGTACTGATTAACTTTTATTCCCCTTATCAGGTGGCACTTGACTTTAAGCTGCTGAATAACCTGTATCCAGGACGTTGCCATCTGGGTTTTGCCAACGGTCGTCCTTCGCCAAGTATTGGCCGGCAGATGCGCTACGAACAGTTTGCCGAGTATCCGGATGAATTTGATGAGAAGGTAGCACGGGTCGCCTACCTTTTTAATAATGAGAAGCAGGCCATTAAGAAGGAACACCTCGTACTCCCTCCTGCTTTCGGGTACGCACCCGAACTTTTTTCCCTCGGTAGTTCTTTCCGGAACTACGATAAGGCGGTCGCCAATAAATCACATATGGTCAAATCTACTTTCCACGCCCTGAATTGCATGGACTACGAAGAGTACGATGTCATTGCCCGCTATCGCGAGTCCTTTTACAAAGCGCATGGAATCGTCCCACGGGCGATCATCGCTTTTTCCGGATCCTGCGTACCGGACGAGGCTACCCGGCAGGACCTGGAAGCACAGGTGCTAGAGGCAAATAAAGGTAATACCATCGTTAACACCTTGATCGCCACCCCGGATGAGTTCCAGGAACGCATCCATAAGATCGCCAAAAAATATGGGGTGGATGACTTTGTCGTTAGGGAGGTAGGTCATTCGAATGACCAGCAAAAAGAGTCTCTACGGTTAATTCACCAAGGGTTTAATCTGACTAAAAATACCACCGAGGAGAACAGTTTAGTCAATTGAAAAAATATAATTAACCAATATAAAAATATACTGCCATGCTCAAATTTAACGACAAATACGTATACCGCACGCCGCTTCGTTCTGTAGCCGCTTTTGCGGAAGGTGAAAATTTTGAATCCATTGATGCTTATCTGAAGGATGCCTTAAAGGACCGGGAAGTTCAGGAAGCTATCTTTGGCTCCAGCCCGAGCTTTTATACCGAAGTGGAACGCTTTCTTATTGGTGATTTTTACGAAACAGCAGATCCGAAAAAGATAAATAAGTTTCAGGTGACGGCCCTTAAGTACCTCAATCGCATGAGCTACCGAGCTACGCCTTATGGTTACTTTGCCGGCGTTGGTTGCGGAGAGGTGCTCGATTCGAAAACGCCTAAAACGGATATTACGGGACGTGACTTTAAGAGGGTGGTCAAACTGGATACTGCTTACCTCATGTACTTCGCTAATGAGTTCGCCGCACAACCAGGAATAAATGGATTACTAACCTATTTTCCCAATAACACTATTATGCCAGCCGGAGCTAAATCCCGCTACGTAGAATATATTGACTCGGAGAAAGGCCGCGCCTACAACCTCAGTATTTTTACCAACTCAGAATATACGGATAGCGTCCTTGAATTTACCAAAAATGGAGCGACAGGAAGTAGTATCGCTGATATTTTTAGCGATGATGACATCTCCTATTCCGAAGGATTGGCTTTCGTCGAGCAACTGGCGTCAGCCAGAATTCTTATCAGTGAGTTGGAGCCTTTTATTGTTGGGCAAACCTTTCAGGAACAATTGCGGGATATTATCGGGAGGCTCTCAACGGTGGCGGCACCAGATTCTTCTGAAATAAAAATAATTATCCGGTACCAACAGCACTTGCAGCAGTTACTGGAGGCACTTAAAAAAATTGCCGAAGGGGGACGAGTCAAAAGCTACCGGGAAGTACTGGAGATCGTTACTGCTTTTCATGGTAAGCCTTACGACAACGTCATCCGCCTGGATACGGCTATAGAAACCCAGGGCGTGCCGCACTTTGACTTTAATACGGCTCGCCATATCCAGAAAGGAATAAAAGCTTTCACTAAACTTTGTAAAGTCAGTCAAAGTTCCGCGACCGCTGCTTTTCGGGTAAAATTTCAAAAGCGGTATGAGGATCAGTTCGTTCCTGTGCTGCTGGCATTGGATCCAGAGCTGGGAGTAGGCTTTGAAAACGTCGGTTCAGAAATGTTCTCTTTCGCCCCATTGGTGGATAACCTTCCGGTCGCCCGGCGGCTTGCTCCGACGATGAAAAAAATGGTAGAATGGGATTTTGGCCTGCATTCTTTCTTTATGGGAAAAATAGTGGAGGCCGCCACTGCAGGAAGCAAGGTAATTGACCTCTCGGATGCTGACCTGGAGCGTTTCTCTTATGACCTAAAACATTTGCCACCTACTTCCGCTGCCATGCTGAAGTTAGTGCCGCAGGTAGACGGCGAAAAGCCCCTGGTGGTCTTTCAGGACCTCGGCAAAGACACGGGTACTGCCCTGATTTCACGCTTCGCTCATCTCTCGGAAGAACTTGAAGATGTTGTCAATGACTTGAGCGACTTTGAAGAAGAATCCTTCCCCGGGTGTACCGTTGCCGAGGTTAACCACCTGGCTAATATTCGGATAGGAAATATCACAGAGCGTCCGCGTAGCCGGAAGCACGAAATTGCCTTCATTACCAAATCGAACTCACGGGAAGAAGGGCTTATCCCGGCCAGTGATATCTACGTTGGCGTCCGAAATAATCGGGTGATTCTGGTAAACCCAAAGACGGGAAAGGAAATTATTCCCAGGGTTTCGACGGCACACAATTATGCTTATAACTGCCTGCCGGTGTACAAATTTTTAGCTTGTCTGCAGGAGGAGTATCACCAGGGCTACTACGAGTACACGCTAAACCTGGGGAACATCGCTGGAATGGTAGATTTTATTCCACGAATTCAGTATGAGGATTTTGTCTTCCGACCCGCTAGCTGGAAAATTCCGACCCATCCAATTCGTAAACTCAAAGAGCAGTCGTTCGCTGATTTTCACGAGCAACTGAAAGCCTTATTCATAGCGGAAGGATGGCCAGCCACCTTTACGCTTCACGAAAAAGGAACGCCAGTTCATATTGACATTAATAACCACCTGGGTGCCTTCCTCCTGGCTAATATGGTAGGAGGACAAAAAATATTCATCTCCGAAGCAATTGGAGCCGCTCCAGAAGAACAGTGGTTCCAGGCAGGGGAAAAAGGATACCATCACGAGATTATACTGCCCTTCCGTAATGAGGTGTTTAAAGGTAAAGCACCCGCAGTAGTGCCGAAATTTTACCTGCCAATACCCGATGTTCCACGTAGTGTTACACCATCGGATGAGTGGTTATACTTCAAAATCTATGCAGGGGCTGCTACTGTAGAGAAAATGGTCTCCGAAAAATTACCAGTATTAATAGAGAATTGGAAGACAGCCGGTAAAATAAACAACTTCTTTTTCCTCCGCCTGACGGACCCGGATTACCACCTCCGGCTGAGGGTAAAGCCTACCTCATATGCTGTTGTCGGAGATATCCTGGAATCCTTCAATGCTTTCTTCGCGCCAGAATTGGGAAGTGGTTTTATCCAGAAAATTCAGATAGATACCTACCGTCGGGAGGTCGAACGTTACGGCGGTCCATTGGCCCTGCCAAGCGAAGGCCTCTTCGGAATTGATAGCGAATTGGTGTTGCGCCTCAAGAAAATCCTGGTCGCTGAAGTTAACAAGGACAATGAGTGGTTACTCCTATTCAAGGTGATGACCATCTATCTGGATGTTTTCGGCCTGGAAGGAAAAGAACGCATTGATTTTCTGCGGGAGCGTTGTGGCACTTTCTCCCACATCTTTAATACTAATAAGCTGCAGAAAAGAAGCCTGATCCAGCGCTATTTGAATAATCAGCAGGTAATGGAGCAGATGATGGATGATATCGGCTCTCCGTTTACCGACCAAGCAGAACTATACCAGACGATGGAATGGTTCCGAACGGAACTTTCCGAATGGTACCAGGAGAACCTTCAGCAGGTAGATGTGCGGCTTCGCAAGGAACTGCTGCGTAGCTACATCCACATGTTTATTCTGCGGTTCGCCACGGGAAAAAACAAACTACATGAGCACGTCCTATTCTTCTTCCTGGAACGCTATTACCTCCAGCAAGGAGCAAAAAAAGCCCGGGCCATATCTCAAAATGCCTTATAAGTTCATTGATTATGCTACTGGTAACTTATCCATTTGTTCGGCAAAAGAATATGCGAGATTGTGGAATCGCCGCACTTTCCATGATTGCCACCTATCACAACCGTAAGGTTGATGTAGGTCGTTTGCGGGAATTAACCCGTATCGATCGGGTCGGCACCTCTTTTTCTTCATTGATCAAAGCAGGGGCGTATTACGGTTTAGAGGCTGAGGGCGTAATGCTCCGGTCAATGGAGGATTTAGACAAAATCCCTGCTGACCGCCCCGCTATTTTGCTGGTCAATAACAATCATTTCGTGGTATACTTCGGGAAACGGGGCAATCGCTACGTGCTGGGAGATCCCGCCTCCAGGGTAGTCCGATTGAGCAAGGACCAACTGGCGGCCAAACTACTGACAAGCCGTGAGGTGCCAACGTTGCCGCCCGTTGGCTACGCCCTATTGTTCGAGCCCGGAGAAATGCCTGAGCATCAGGATGACAAAGTCCCGACTGAGAGAAGCGATAAAAACCAGATACGTCGGGAAGTTTTACAACCTCATCTAGGCCATCTCAAGGCGTTTTTGCCGGTCATCCTACTGGGTATAGTCTCCGTCTCCGCCGTCCAGTACCTGTTGCCATTTTTTACAAAAATGATTGTAGATATGGGCATCGGGGCTGGGGACCTGAGCTTCGTGAAATTTCTCCTCTTCGGACAGCTGATCTTTATTCTTAGTAAAACAGGGTTCAATATTGTAAGAGGCTGGCTGGTGCTGCACCTTAGCCTCAGGATAAATTTCCAACTGATCTCTAGCTTTCTGAATAAGCTGTTTGCCCTGCCGATTCCCTTTTTTGAGAGCCGTCGGGTAGGGGATATTCTGCAACGGATTAATGACCACCACAGAATCGAGTCCTTTTTGACTAAAAACGCTTTGTCCGTATTGATCTCTGTGCTGACGGTGGTGGTCTACAGTTTCGTACTGTTGAATTTTCACCAACTGTTTTTCTGCCTCTTTATGGGAGCCACGGTCATCTACGCCATTTGGATAATTTATTTTTTGAAGGCGAGGAGGAATATTGACATCAAACGATTTGAATTTGCAGCGATTGATCAGTCCCTGATTCTGCAAATCATTAATGGGATGCATGATCTTAAGATCAGTAACGGGCAGGGCTTCTTTCATCAGAAGTGGAAAGAAAACAAAGAGGACTCTTTTAAAAATACGGCAGACTCCCTCCGCGTAAATCAGATTCAGGATACAGGAACCATGCTGATCATCGAGATCGCCCAGCTCTCCATTCTATTTTTGTCCGCAAGCCTGATCATCAATAATCAAATTACCCTGGGTACGCTTTTGTCCATTCAATTCATTATCGGGCAGCTTATTTCTCCGATGGAGCAAATCGTTCAGGGCATTATCCGGGGGCAGGAAGCTTTAATCAGCCTGGATCGCATCACCGAATTTTGGTCGGCAAAAGAAGAAGCTGCTTACGGCGAAGGGGTGATCTTACCTCCTGGCCAGCTCCCGATCTCGTTGGAGGGCGTCAACTTCAGTCATGCCGGTCAGCATGGGAAACCGACGCTGTGTAATGTTAATCTGCAAATTCCGGCCGGTAAGTCTACCGCCATCGTTGGCGCAAGCGGTAGCGGAAAAACAACCTTATTGAAATTACTACTGGGGTACTACCAAAATTATGAAGGGAAGGTTAAAATAGGGGAAGACACCTTCCGCTCCCTAGCACTCGATAAATGGAGAAAACGTTGCGGAGTAATCCTACAAGAAAGCTTCATCTTTAATGAATCGATTAAACGAAACATCACTCTGGGAGACGCCTACGATGAGGCTACCTTTCGAATGGCCGTAGAAATTACTAACCTAGGGGAATTCGTGGAGCAAATGCCCCACCAATATGAGACGCCGGTAGGACGAGATGGCAAAGGACTCAGTATGGGGCAGAAGCAAAGAATTCTGATGGCCCGCGCAATTTATAAGAACCCGGAATATGTGTTCATGGATGAGGCAACCAATAGCCTTGATGCCGGTAACGAAACCCTCATCATGGAAGCGTTGCAGCATTTCTTCCAGGGGCGTACCGTCATTATCGTGGCGCATCGCCTCAGCACGATTCAGTTTGCGGATAACATCATCGTGCTGCATCAGGGGGAAGTGGCAGAGCAGGGTAGCCATGAAGAATTACTGAAGGAAAAAGGTCGGTATTACCAACTGATTAATCAACAGCTACAAATCGGAAACCATGAGAATTGATCAATTACCCATACCTCTACTGATTTTTGCCACCTGCTTGTACTTCGTAGCCATGGGAGGATTTGGGTTGCTCGCGAAAAATTATCGAATGAGTGTGCCCCAGGCTACAGGAGTCACCCTCACAGATTTTGGCCACGGAGATAGCAGAAATGTTACCCTGTATTCCACCGTGCCCCTTCCGACCGAAATGGAGGAGCTAACGTTTAAGTATTTTGCTCAGGGCATCCCTCAATACATCCATCTGGAGGCAGCGCCCCAGCAAGCAGAACGCGGAAATACGATTGACGTAGCCATCACCGGAGCAATCCCTGTAATGGCTTCCGACAGTATTCATGGGTTTGTACATCTGATGAAGCCAATTGAGCAGCCTTTACTCAGCTTTCTTTTAAACTAGCGGACCACCCCGTAAATGCCGACACCGTTAAGCTTGGCCTTGTGTACGCTGACCAGTATCGCGACTCACGGATTTATCCACCAGGCGGTGTCTGGAAAATTAGCACCTGCCGCTCATCGCCGAGGTGACAAGGATTATACCACACTCGGGCACAAGGGGGGGAAGGTGCTTGGGGACCATTTATTTCTCATCCCTTAGCGCTCAAAATACAATCAACATGAATCGATTTAATTTTGGTCGCCCGGTAACGGCAGTTCGAAGGAAAATAATTCTTGGAAACCCTAAGAAAGATTGTGATCACATGGGGATTTGCTACGTCACTGACGACAATGATCCCCCACGTCCAGGTTTTCAAACGGACTGTCCGCTGATTAGCGGAGTTTTCTCCCTTAATCTCTTTGGTCAGTTGCGGATAGTACTGGCGAAAAAGGATTTGACGGCCAGCCTGCGGATGCAGCACTTCTCCTCCGATAAATTTACTGTCGTGGAGCCGTTTGTTTTTTCTCCGAAGCTTGCCGAGGTACTTAGTGGGGGAGGGAAAATGACCGTTAGGCCCGGTAGGTACGACTGGGAAGAAGATGAGCGGGGCATTAGCATCAGTATTCCTTTACTGATCGCACCCGCCAAACCAGCTATTGTGGCAATTAAAGAAAAGGAGGCGCGGCCGCCGGTGCAAGAACACGTGGTAGAAGCAATGTAGCTCCGGGAAGCCTTCTCCTTAAATCCGTCACTCTGCACCCGCGGCCGCGCCCAAAAAATACACCCGCTCAAAACGAACATTCGTTTGGTAACGTTAACTTTAGGAATCCTAAAAACATCCGACCCATGGGCGCAGATTTCCAAATGAATACCCAACTTACTCCAGGAATACAAGTGATGATTCCGCTGCTTTACGCCGCGTGGGCCGACCGCCACCTGGACCTGAAGGAAATCAATGCCCTGCGCAAACTGGCTGCGGACTTGCCGTTTCTGACTGATACCGATAAGCAAACACTGCTCAAATGGTCAGACCCCGCCTACCCGCCCGAACGGGAAGTGTTTCAACAGTGGCAAACGATGGGGCGGAACGCTGCGGAGACCCTGCCGAAAGACCGTACCGCCAGCCTCGCTGAGCTAGGGGTAATATTAGGCCACGCCGCTGAAGGGAAGGACGCCGAACGGACCACCTTCTGGCAAAGTCAGGTCGTTCCACTCCTGAAAATAGAACATGGTTTGGGTGGGGTGAATGAAGATACTTACCGGGGGCTGTTTCCCAATTATGACCAACGGGCCAAACTGGTGGAAGCCACCGAAAAAGCCAGCGTCGACCCTAAATTTATCCAGGAGGTCCTTGATGGTAAATACGCAGATACCATTGCTCGCGTCAAGGAAATCGTGCAACGGCCGAGCTTCGAACGCAAAACGCTGCGCATCAAGGAAGATTACCGCAATCAGGTCCTGGCTTGGTGCAAAGAACTTGGGGAAGAAGGCATTGGCGCCATGGCCTTTCCGGAAGCCTACGGCGGACAAAATGACATGGGGGGCTACGCTGCTGCCTTTGAAACCATGGCTTACCACGACCTGAGTATGACGATCAAATTTGGCGTCCAGTTCGGTTTGTGGGGTGGTGCCGTGGCGAACCTCGGCACCAAGCGCCACCACGATAAATATCTGCGCGCAACCGGGACACTGGAGTTGCCCGGCTGTTTTGCGATGACGGAAACCGGCCACGGCTCCAACGTGCGCGGACTGGAAACCACTGCGGTATACGACCACGAAACCCGTGAACTGATCGTACACAGCCCGAGCATCGGGGCAGGTAAGGAATACATCGGTAATGCGATGCACAGCAAAATGGCGGCAGTTTTCTGCCAGCTGATCGTGAACGGCGAAAGCCAGGGCGTCCACGCCGTAGTGGTGCCCATCCGCGATGAAGAACATCATACCCTGTCGGGCATCAGGGTAGCAGACAACGGCTATAAAATGGGCCTTAACGGCGTAGACAACGGCCGGCTCTGGTTTACCCGCGTCCGGGTTCCGGTAGACAATCTGCTGGACAAATTCGGAGGCATCACTGCCGAAGGAACTTACGAAAGTGAGATTGCCAATTCCAGTCGGCGGTTCTTTACCATGCTGGGTACCTTGGTCGGTGGCCGCGTCTGCGTTCCCAGAGCGGGGATGAGTGCGGCAAAATCTGCCCTGGCAATTGCGGTACGCTACGGCCTGCGCCGGCGGCAGTTCGCCGCAGACCCGCTTAAAGCAGAGACCATCATCATGGATTACCCGAACCAGCAACGGCGGTTGATCCCTTTGGTGGCCAAGGCCTACGCCGTTCAGTTTGGCCTGGATTACCTGCTCGATCGCTACGTCAACCGCAGCGAAGAAGACATGCGGGAGATCGAGGCGATGGCCGCAGGCCTCAAGTCTTATGCCACCTGGTTCACGACGGCCGCGATTCAGGAATGCCGGGAGGCTACCGGCGGTAAGGGCTACCTCTCCGAAAATCGCTTCGCAGATCTGAAGGCTGATACCGATATCTTCACCACCTTCGAAGGAGACAACAACGTATTGATGCAGCTGGTGGCTAAATCGATGCTCTCCGACTTCCAGAAATCCTTCAAGGAAGACGGCAACTTTGCCGTGCTGAAATATATGGGCCGCCGGCTAACAACCATCGTGACGGAACAAAACCCCATTACCATCCGACAGACAGACCGGGACCACCTGACCTCCCGCGACTTCTACCAACATGCTTTTAGCTTCCGCTGCCGGCGGCTGACGAGTACGTTGGCCCAGCGCCTGCGGGCTTACATTAAGGGGGGTAAATCTGGCCACGAAGCCGCATTGTTGTGCCAGACCCACATGATCGAAGCGGCAGAAGCTTACGTCGAAGAACTTTGCGTGAAGCACAGTTTGGAGCGGATCGATGCGCTGGCCGCCGACCACCCGGCAAAAGAGGTGCTGGCTAAGACCATCCAACTCTATGCCCTGCACACCATTGAAGGTCACCGGGGCTGGTACCTGGAAAGCGATTACATCGCCGGTCAGAAATCTAAAGCCATCCGAAAGGCCGTCGATGTGCTGTGCGCAGAACTGCGTTCTGATGTCGGGGCACTGGTTAACGGCTTCGGTATTCCGGAGGAACTGCTGGGCGCGCCGATTGCCCTCTGATCGTTCGGCAGCCTTCAGCAAGCAAGAAGTGAGACTCCCGTCGGA
>JBLHRW010000067.1:0-16874 GCA_047626445.1 Neolewinella sp. | reverse complement strand
GTTTTAACTACTGGCTTGGCGTATTCTGAGGGCTAGAAAGCGGTGAGTGGAAAACTTATCAGACTGAACACCCTAGGGTACCAGCTTAGGGACGCCCGTTCTAAGAAGCACGTTGGTCGAAAATTTGCGATAGTTTCGCCCGAAAACCCTACATTGGGAATTAAATTCAACTATTCCATTTATGGCTATTTTCAATGATCTCAAGCGAATTTTCTTTGGTGCCAAATCTGTTGCTAAGCATCAGGCTGGAAAGGCAGGTGATGCTGCCCGTGAATTAGGAGGCGATCTCAAGGAACAAAGCGATGACTTCATCCAGCACACCAAAGGGGCTGCGGGGGAGTTGATGGACAAAGCTCCGGAGTACCTGGAAATGGGAAAGGAGGCACTGGAAGACCTGTCGGACAAGATCTGGCGGGAAGCAGATGCTGCCGTTGACAAGGGCAAAGAATTGAAAGGCAATGCAAGTGATGCTATCAACAGCAAATTGGAAGACCTGAACCCTAAAACCGAAGAGGTTGACCTCGAGGCTGATTTCGGTCTCGACCTTGAAGACCTCGGCATGCAGGAAGTACCTGAAGCTAATGCTCCGAAAACTGAATCTATCGACTTTGAGGAAGGCCTGGTTGATGATGTAAGCGGGAAGGTCGCTAAAACGGCAAGTGGTTTAAAAGACGCTGCCTCAGGCGCTTTGAAAAAAGCTGCTGACGCTACTGCTGGCATTCGTGGAGCTGCTGCTGGTGCCGCAGATACTGGCTTGAATGCGGCGGCTAAAGCCGGTGCCGGACTTAAAGACCAAGCTGAAATCCTCGCCGGTAAGGTGGGCGACGTCAGTGAAGTGGTGGGCACAAAAGTGATCGAAAAGGGAGACGAAATTCTTGGCCGCGCTGCGGAAATCGGAGCAGATTTAAAAGATAAAGCCAATGACTTTATTGATCATGCCAACGTCGAGGCCGAAAAAATGAAAATGGAGGAAACCATCGAAGAAGCCAAGCGTGCCGCCGAAGTTGCGGAGGCGCGGGCGCGGGCGTTCGATGGTAAGGAAGGTGACCGGGACACCGGAGAATCCACCCTTTCCGGAACCGGCTCCTTCTTTGACCGTGCCGCCCGATTTGCCGATGGTGACTACGCCAACGAAGGGGGTAAGGATATGCAAATCAAGCAAAATCCGGACGCTAAGCCTAAGAAAGAAGGCGGCCTCATCGCAGGTTTTCTCGATTCTGACGGTGACGGTGACAGCCTGATTGATGATGCGGAGATTGTTGAAGAAGACTGATTAGTAGCTAGAGAACTCCAAATTTCTTAGGGTTGCTAATCATGTAATTCAGCAATTTACCGACTTCGGTATTAAGGGTGGCAAACTCGTTGTAACAACTATTGTCAATATAATTGCATCTTCTGGCAAAACGTAACCAAGAAAGGGTCTCGTTATTCTCCCCTAATTAGTCTGTTCGCTTCGAATGAAAATGCTTTGCATAAGCTCGGTTAGCGTGACCCTCTGCAAGATTGCTGCAAACCGATCTGGATGATCGGCGCATCTGATCCGTGAGGCTATACCTCTCTTCTTTAGGGAATTTACTAGTCAGCAAAAAAAATGGCGTGGGCAAGCTCCTCCGCCTTCTGGTAGGCTAACCAGTCCGAAAAGCAATTTTTACGGTTCATAATAGGCGCATTGGTTAGACTGCAAATCTCAGTCAAAGCCTAGATACAAGCCGTCATTTAAACGGATACTTACGTTTACAAACACTTAAAGAAGGGAATCAAGTCGTTTAATTAACTGAAAAAAAGTTAATTAGCTACTTTTTATCCTCTAACTCCCAAGCTCCCAGTTCCCAGTTCGCTAGCTCCTAGCTCCCTAGCCCCGAACTACTGCAACTTCCGCGGCCGATCCAACACCCTACGAACAGCCTTAGCCCGCTCCACAGCCCCCTCATGGTCGCCATGAATACAGATGGTCTGGACGTCCAGCGGGTAGGCGACTCCGTCGGTGGCAACGACCTCCCTGCGTTCCACCATTCTTTGCACCTGCGTCCGCGCCTGATCAAGATTCTCAAGGACTGCCCCTGCTAACTTACGGGACCGTAAGCTCAAATTCGGTTCGTAGGCCCGATCGGCAAAGCCTTCGGCCCAGAACTCCAACCCCTCTTCTTCGGCAAATACCCGCAGGTACCCCTGCGGCGGCCCATAGATGATGGGTATACCTAATTGCACCGCGACGATGGCCACCGATTGTGCCGCTGCCGGATGCTCGTTGGCATAATGATATAATGCCCCATGAGGCTTGAGGTGATGCAGCGCCTCTCCATAGCTTTCCACCATTCCCTTGAGGGCGCTTACCTGGTAAAGGAGCTGGGCATAGAGCACCTCGTCTTCTAATTCCAATCGCTTCCGGCCAAAGTTCTTACGGTCGGCAAACCCTGGGTGGGCGCCAATGGAAACCCCTTGCTCCTGGGCCAATTCTATGGTTTTTAGCAAGGTATAAGCATCACCGCCGTGAAAGCCACAGGCGATGTTGCAACTGTCCAGCAGGGGCATTAATTCCACATCGTTGCCTACTTTTTGCTGGTACCAGGATTCTCCGAGATCGGCGTTGAGGTTCATATTAGTGGAGTGTTTCGAATTTATTTCTGTACGGTTGGTCACAATGTACAGGGTGGTTGCTTATACCAGTACACTTAAAACCTGATGTTGATATGAAACCAACTATCTTTCTTGCCCTAGCTGCCATGTTTTTTCTATTGAAGGGAGACCTCTTCGCCCAGTTGGACTTCGGTCCTGCTGTATTTTCAACCCTCGAAATCGTTGCTGGTGGGGGAGAGGGTTATCGAGAACTAGTCGGAGGGGAAATTCTCTATCGTAACGATAACGAGGTTCCCGGATCGAGCTGGATGGTCGGGTTAAAGACCAGCAGGCGGATCAGTAATCGTTTCTGGATGGGCCTCGGCGTGAATCCTACCAATATAGGTTACCGAACGCAAACCGATGGTGGCGGCGGGGTGAATATTTGCAGTACTTCGGTCTTTGGTGGGGTCTCCATTCCTGATCTGGGAGATGTCTTTAGCCGGGGCCCTGACGTTGGCCTGATTATTACACCCTCCTCAGGAAATAGCTGTTTCCGGGTTAGCAATGAAGAAGGCCAGGACCGACAAACCCTGTTTAATAGCCAGCAGATGGAGATTCCGCTAACGGTACGTTATGAATTGGACCAACTGCGGTTTCGTCCTTTCATTGAGGCCGGGCTTACTGGTAGTTACACTGTCCGGAATTCTGTTCGTGAGATAAGAGGGGGTGAAGTGGTCAAAGCGGCACGTCAACAATTGGAAGAGCGGAAACGCTTTGGCCTGGGGATGGTATTGTCGGTCGGTGCGGCCTATGGGCTCAATGAAAACTACAGCGTTTTTGCCCAACCGGTTTACCGTTATTCCTTTTTTCCGACTGGCCTTACGACAGGTGATGAGATGACGGAGCATTCCAGGAGTTTGATGATACAGGTAGGCATCCGCAAGGATGTTTATTGAGGGAGGAGCAATTGGGCGATAGCCTATTCTAGGTCCTCAAACAAGCCGTGCAGTTTAGCTTGTACAGCCTCAACCACCTTCCCCAGGTCCTCGGGCTTGTTCGCAAAGTCGATGGTATCGATATCGATGATGAGGATATTGCCGTCATTATAGGTGGATATCCAGTCTTCGTAACGGCGGTTAAGCTTCTTCAGGTAATCCAGGCTCATGCTCCCTTCATAGTCTCTGCCACGGCTTTCGATGTGGGCTACCAGCGTGCCGATACCGGCGCGAAGGTAGATGAGCAGATCAGGTGGTGAAATGCGCTTGGTCATCGTCTCGAACAACTCGGTGTAGTTGTCGAAATCCCGTTGGGTCATCAGCCCCATGTCGTGAAGGTTGGGGGCAAAGATGTGGGCGTCCTCGTAGATCGTTCTATCTTGGACAACCGTGCGGTTACCTTCCTGGATGCCCAGGATCTGGCTGTAGCGATTGTGGAGGAAGTAAACCTGAAGGTTGAAACTCCAACGCTCCATATCATCGTAGAAGTCGCTCAGATAGGGGTTGTCATCGGTGCTTTCGTAGTGGACGTCCCAGCCGAAATGCTGACCCAGTTTGGTACAAAGGGTGGTTTTTCCGGCGCCGATATTACCGGCAATGGCTACGTGTTTGATTTGTTTGGACATGTGATTAGGCTGGTCGGGATGGTTCTTTCGTTGCGGCGAAGATAGTTAAATCCAGCTTACTTTGAAGTGCTATCCTTGGAGGGGGAAAGAAGGCACTGCGGTTTTTCGAAAAGATGTGGGCGAACGCTTTCTGGAGGCGGCCAACTGCGTTGGCGTCTGTGTTGGGCCTGCCGCGATATAGGTGCATGGGAAGGTAAAAGAAGCAATGGCCCTGGTCAGCGTTTTGAGCTTGCGCCGGTTAGTAATAACTTTTTGCTAACGTGACTTTCCGGTACGGCTGGCGTTGTAATAATGTCCTGAAATATGGCAACCAACTAATGAGATTGACGCAGGTCTATACAATAACCACAGGTTAGCTTACATTTACCCTACGCATATCAAACGACCAAATGAAAAGAATTATCTTCCTTACCGTGGCCATCTTTACCGGCCTTGCCCTGAACGGCCAACAACAATTTTCAGCCATCTACCAACCGTCCGATGCGGAGGTCCGTGTCGTCACGAAGCTCGGATGGGATGCTTTCCTGGCAGATCATACGAGCCAACAAGCCGCCGGTTTTCGGTTAACGGACATCGAGACGTATAAAGAAGGAGGTGCCGAGCGTAGTTATGTAGGCATCTATACAGAAAGTCCCCTGCGTGATTCTGTAGGTATGGCCGAAAGCTGGTCCCGGTTCATCAAGCTAAAGCGGAAGATGGTCAAGTCCGGCTACACCATGATCGATGTGGCGACCGTGACGCTCAACGAATCCGACGCCAACTTCTATGGTGTGTGGGTCAAGGAAGCGAAACCTTCCATCCATAAGGTTTGGTTGCTGGACAGCCGGGAAACCATCGTGAAAAAAACCAGGGACATGGCGAAAGACCGCTTCAAAATCAAGCGCGTCCACGTACTTGACGTGCCTAATGGAGAGCCTTCGTTCGTAGTCTTGTACCACTTCTCTCCGATAGACCGCTTCAACTTCCTCTTCTTTGCCGATACCCTGGAAGAGATTAATAAAGAGCGGGAGGAGCGTAAGGCCAGTAAGGTTCAGCTCATTGACTTTGATCGATTCCGGGAAGGGAATACCACCCAGTATGTGGCCATCTTCCAGGATGGAGAGTACGATAGCGAGTTTGCTACTGCTGCGCCAATTGGAGAAATCGATGCCATGGCTGTTTCTTTAAAGAAAGAACGGGGATTGAAATTGGTGAATCTTAGCGTTGATTAGGGCGGCTATTACACTGCACTACTGCCGGCTAACCGGAACCCGCAGCACTATCGCAATTTCATCGCCGACAAGGCTTCCAAAAAGAAAAGGACCTTCGATCCCGTAATCCTGTCGATTTACCGTCAAGCTTCCGGCAAATACCTGGTCCTTGAAAGTGAAAGGGATGCTCACTTCTTTGGTTATACCGTGGATACTGAGCTTCCCCTTGACTTGATAACCCTTATCCGTTTTCTGGAAATTGGAGGATTTGAAGCCAATCCTGGGATACTGCTCTGCATCCAGCCAACTGCTTCCCCGGGCGTGCTTGTCCTTGGTGTTATTGCCAGTGCTAATGGTGGCGGTTTCGACCCAGACATCAAACTTAGCAGCCGATGGTGTTGAAGGGTCGAATTGAATGCTTCCCTGTAGCTTATCGAAAGTACCTTCCGCTTTTGTAGCGGAGAACCTCACGGCGTAGTCGGCTGAAATGTTCCAGTCAGCGGTGATTTGTCCGAGGCCGAAAGTGAGGATGGATAAGAAGAGGATAATGCGCACAGCTAATATTTACCATAACAACGGGGGAGGGGAGAAGTGGTTTTGCTGAGGGCGTGTCTAAATTTTGCTTTTGTGGCGACCGCTGACGAAGCTCAGAACAAAATTCGGCGCAGGTAGCCCGAAGCGTTAAATTTAGACACGCTCTAAGATGGGGTAATGACGGATAGGGGTATAATTAGGGCTGTTCCTCACCAACTCTCGGAAAGAGTAACACTAAAAAAAAACGGGCCATCGGAAGCATTTCCGATGGCCCGTTAATTGTGGGGGATAAGCGCTTAAGCAGAAAGCACCTCCTTCACCGCATCCGCCGCATTCTGCAGCGTGATGGCGGAACGAACGTTCAGTCCGGAGTTGTCGATCATCTCTTTGGCAACAATTGCGTTCGTACCCTGAAGGCGAACGATGATTGGTACCTTGATGTCGCCGATGTTTTTGTAAGCATCAATTACCCCCTGGGCAACACGGTCACAACGGACAATACCACCGAAGATGTTGATCAGGATGGCTTCGACTTTGTCGTCGCGCAGAATCATGCGGAAGGCCTTTTCTACGCGCTCTGCATCTGCGGTACCACCTACGTCGAGGAAGTTGGCAGGTTCGCCACCGGAGAGCTTGATGATGTCCATGGTGGCCATGGCCAGGCCAGCACCATTTACCATACAACCTACGTTGCCGTCGAGGTTAACGAAGTTGAGGCCGTAGCTCTGTGCTTCCACTTCCGTAGCGTCTTCCTCCGTAGTGTCGCGCATTTCCGCGATGTCTTTGTGGCGGTACAGGGCGTTGTCGTCTACGGCAAACTTACAGTCGACGGCAATGATGCTATCGTCCGGCTTATGCAGCGTCGGGTTGATCTCGATCAGGGCAGCGTCGGCACCCAGGTAGGCGGCGTACAGCTTGTAGATGAACTTGGTCATGTTCTTGAACGCTAAGCCGGAGAGGCCCAGGTTGAAGGCCACTTCGCGGGCGTTGAAACCCTGCATGCCGAGTTCCGGATCGATGTAGGTCTTGTGTACCAAGTGCGGTGTTTCTTCCGCAACGGCCTCAATATCCATACCACCCTGGGTAGAGTGGATGATGACGTTTTGCTTGCGGGCACGGTCCATCAGAATGGAAATGTAGTATTCTTTACAAGCTGAAAAGTCAGGTGCGTAGGCATCTTCGGCAACGAGGATCTTATTTACCTGCTTGCCGGGCCCTTCCATGCCTCCTGGTGTCTGGGGCGTCTTCAGCTGCATCCCAAGAATATTGGTGATGTGCTCCTGGGCCTCTGCGCGGTTCTTTGCCAGCTTCACCCCGCCGCCTTTACCGCGGCCACCTGCATGGATCTGTGCTTTGATCACGGAAAAACCGCTGCCGGTTTCTTCAGCCAGCTGATCGTATTTGGCCATCGCTTCTTCAACGGAATCGGCCGCGTAGCCATTCTGAATCGGCACGCCGTACTTTACGAGAATGCTTTTGCCTTGATATTCGTGGAGGTTCATATTGGGGGCTCTTTAGATTTCGGGCGAAGATAGGTAAAGTCAGGTAGTCATAAAGTCAAATAGCCAAATAGTCCGCTATTCAGGTAGACAAATTACCAGGCAGTCACACGCGGCAGCCAATGCTTGACTATTTGACTAGCAGACTACTTGACTTTTTTTGGCGCGGCCGCAGGTGCAAGGAAAGGATTAAGAAGCAAGGGCGAGAGGGCTGTACCCCAAGAATTATCGGGGCACAGCCTACGCTCGCCCATTCTTTACCGGTCTTCCGTAACGAATATTGATTCGGTGCCATAAAGCACCAGGTCGGCTCCTGTCAGACTTTGCCTTTTGAAAACCATCCCATCGCACCTGCGTCCGCGCCCAAGAAGAAGCGATTGACGCATTACAATCAACAACCTATGTTACGAATACTTTACTCCCTTCTGCTGGTCTTTGGCAGCTTTGTGCTGAACGCCAACAACATTGAAGTAACCAACATCGTCTTGACCGACCAGAACGTGGCCGACGGTACGACGGTGATACAGTTCGACTTGAGCTGGGAAAATTCCTGGCGCATCAGCGTTGGCCCGGCGAACTACGATGCCGCCTGGGTCTTCGCCAAATTCCGCGTCAACGGCGGCGCGTGGCGACATGCCTCCATCTCCGCTGCCGGTGCGTCTCCCGCCGGAGCTACGCTTGAAACAGCAGACAACGTCGGCGCTTTCGTTTACCGTTCTGCCGACGGCAACGGAGACGTTTTCTACTCGGGCCTTCAGCTCGAGTGGGATTACGAAACCAACAACGTCGATGCCAACGCGGTAGTCGACGTACAGGTCTTCGCACTCGAAATGGTCTATGTACCCGAAGGTGCATTCCGCCTAGGTACTGGTTTTGGCGGCATCGGCGCTGAGAACGAAATCGGTGAATTCAGGACCAGAGGCACCGTTTTTCCAACCTTTTACTCCTCTTACCAGGTAAACTCGGAGGCCGCGATCACCGTAGGTTCCGGTACGGGACAACTCGACTACAGCGACGCTACTGGAGGAAGCCGGCCGGGCGACCGCCTGGGCCCGATCCCCGCTGCTTTCCCCTTAGGATTCGCGGCCTTCTACTGCATGAAGTATGAAATGTCGCAGTCACAGTACGTTGGCTTTTTCAACACACTGACTCAAAACCAACGTGTTGCCCTAGATGTCACCGGTGTCGATGGTAAAAACATGGATACAGAACTCAACCGCAACGGCGTGAGCTGGGAGGATGCCGGTAACGCCACGACTACACTTCCGGATGTACCCCTGAACTATGTCAACAACCAAATCATGCTCGCGTACATGGATTGGGCAGGCTTGAGGCCTATTTCCGAAACGGAGTACGAAAAAGCCGGGCGTGGCACTGCAGCCCCCGTCAACAATGAATTCGCCTGGGGGTCGGCCAATATTCACGCAATAAGTTACGAATACCAGGGCTTTGGCACTACCAACGAAAGTGTCTCTAATCCTGGCGAAGGGGTTGGCAACGTCATTTATAGCGCAACGAACGGTTCGCCAACGGGCCCAAAACGCTGTGGCATCCTCGCAGCGAGCGCCCTGAATGCCAGCCGGGAGGAAACAGGTGGAAGCTATTACGGCATCATGGAGCTTACTGGTAACCTTTACGAGCGCCTCATCTCGGTCGGTAACCCCGAAGGCCGGGCGTTCACCGGCATGCATGGTAACGGCACAATAACCTTCAGTGGCACCCATAACGTAGCCAGCTGGCCAGCTGACAATACAGGCTTCGGCTACCGTGGAGGTTCGTTCTTCAATGGCCCTAATTTCATTCGCCTTTCCGACCGGTTCGACGCCTCCAGTGTATTGTCAGGTTCGAATAACCGGCTTGGTTTTCGGGGCGGACGTACGGCCAATTGAGCGTAGACGTATTTTCTTAACGTCTCAATCAATTCAGCCATGAACTATAAAATTTCCACGTGGCGGTTACTGGTCCTTCTCGGAGGGATTCTATTAACCATTCCACTTTCTGCTCAATATACTGGTGGGCCCGGCGACGGCTTTACCAACAGTATCATCGTACAGGTCACCGTTGATGGGATTCCCGCCGGTATTACCTCACTTTACCGTGGTGGCCCAGGCGATGGTGTCGATCAATCTACCAATACCCTGTCGCTTTCCGGGGTAGACCTTTCGGCCCTGTTCAGCGGTGGCTCCGGCGACGGCTTCGATCAGCATACCATCAGCATCACCCTTAGTGGTGAAAACCTTGCGGCCCTCTTCGGCGGTGGCTACGGTGACGGTTTTGACCAGGACGTCATTTCCCTCACGCTCTCCGGAGGTGCCCTCAGCGGGCTTTACGGCGGCGGCGACGGTGATGGCTTCGACGGCCGGACGATCAACGCCACCATCAGCGGCGAGTCATTAACTTCCCTCTTTGGCGGAGGGGATGGCGACGGTTTTGACCACGAATCAGTTTCCCTGGCCCTGAACGGCACCACACTCGCACCTTTGTTTGGTGGCGGCGACGGCGACGGCTTCGATGCCTTACAGTTTTCCACCACCATCAGCGGCCAGGACCTGGCCGCCCTCTTCGGCGGCGGCGACGGCGACGGTTTCGATGTCTCTTTGTACGTAGGTAGTATTCCCTTACCCCTTACCCTCATCAGTTTCGATGCCTTCCCGGAGCAAGACTACGTCTTACTCAAATGGGTGACCGAGAAGGAAGAAGCGACGGATTTCTTTACCATTGAGAAAACGGCTAACGGATCGGCCTTCGCTTTCGTAGGGGACACCGATGCCGCCGGCTTCTCCGAGCCGGGGGAACGCATTTACTACGAAATGCGGGACGACGAACCTTACCAAGGTACCTCGTTCTACCGGCTGAAAACCACAGATTTCGATGGCGTAGTGAGCCTGTCACACCTCATTGAAGTGCAGTATTCCGATGCGGCAGATTGGTCGTTCAACCTCTTCCCCAACCCAAATACGGGCAAACACTTCAGTGTGCGCACCGAGGGGATGGAAGCAGGGGAGATCATGACCTTGGAGGTCTTTGACCTTATGGGGAAAGCACTGTTTACGGAGTCTTACCTCCACCTTCCCGGCCAGGCCTTCCGCTTTGACCTGGCCCGGCGCCTGCCCGCCGGCTCGTATATGATCCGGCTTGGGCACCAGGGGCTCGGGTACCAGGCTAAGATTCTTCTGGTGGGGGGAGGAGGGCAGTAGTCCAATGCCTTATCCGCCTTATGCAAATGCACCGATTGACTTGTTCGATCGGTGCATTTTGCACAGGGGTGAGCGCCTCCAGTACGACTCTTGGCAAGCAAATTGCGCTCGGACCTAATTGCCCCTCTTTTTAGTTTTTAATTGAAAGCAGCACTTTTACAAACAGTAACTCCGCGCTTCTTTTGTTCTCCCTTTTCTCCGCGCGAGAATTTTTACAATTCTCGCGCGGAGAAAAGGGAGAACAGGAGTTGCGCGGAGAAGAGGGGCATTTGGGAGCAGTAGAGCAGAGCCATGCAATCCTAACAATTACTTGGAGTACAAGGCCTCGATGGGGGCTTTCCTATTGGAATCACGCCAGGAGGCGCACCTACTGCGCCCCCGCCCTACAATTCCTCCTGGTGCTCCTTCACCCAAGCCGCCCGTTCCAATATAGCTGCCTTATCTTCTCCCGAGTACCGATCCCAGGTCTTATACATGAAAGCCATCCGGAAGTTATTACCAAATTTCTCCCGGTGCCGATCGAGAAAATCCCAGTACAGGGCGTTGAAGGGACAGGCTTTTTCACCAGTTTTTAACTTATTGTTGTAGTGACACCCCTTGCAGTAGTCGCTCATTTTATTGATGTAGTTGGCGCTGCTACAGTAAGGTTTGGTGGCAACGAGCCCGCCATCCGCCCGTTGGCTCATGCCCCGGGTATTGGTTATCGTTACCCATTCAATTGCGTCAATATAAATACCTAAATACCAATGGTCTACTTCGTCTGGGTGAACGCCTAGGATAAGGGCAAAATTCCCGGTTACCATCAATCGCTGGATGTGGTGGGCGTAAGCCAGGTCCAGGCTTTGGTTGATGCTGTGGCTTAGGCAGTTCATTTTGGTATCTCCAGTCCAGAACCACCCTGGCAGTTTTCGTTGGTGATCAAGATCGTTGGTTTCGGCAAACTGTGGCATCCTGGCCCAGTAAACACCCCGCATGTACTCCCGCCAGCCGAGGATCTGGCGGACGAACCCTTCTACCTGGTTGATCGCAATCTCCTCCGGCCGGTCCCGGTAAGTTTGAACCGCGGCATCGATAACTTCTTTGGGGGAGATCAACTTCGTGTTCATAGCGAAGCTGAGGTTGGCGTGGTAGAGTAGGGGATGCTTCACCGTCATCGCATCCTGGTAGGTACCGAACAGGGGAAGCCGTTTGGTCACGAAATCATCAAGTGCTTCCAGGCACTCCGCACGGGTGAGCGGAAAATGAATCTGATTGTCCCTGACCCGGCCCATCGTTGCTACGTTGTTGCGTTCCAGCAACTCAATAACGTCTGTGGCATCGCGGGAGAATTGAATGGCTTCCGGAAATTCGATGTCTTTGGGCAGGCTGCCCCGGTTGTCCTGGTCGTAGTTCCACTGTCCGGTTTCGGGTTCTTTACCGTTGGGTTCCATCATCACCTGATGGCGCCGCCGCATCATCCGGTAGAAGGTTTCCATCAGGTAGGTCTTCTTACCGGCAAACAATGCGGCCAGGTCGTCCCGGGTACTGAGGAAATGCTCACTGTCTACGCTACTAGTTACTCCTCCGAAGCTGTCTGCAAACCGTTTTAACTCCTGGTCTAAGCGCCATTCATCGGGCAACTGATGGGCGACCTCTTGCACCTCCAAGACTTTCGCCAAATGTCCGAGGTTATCGGATATCGTCTCTAACTGTAGCTCCCGGGTTTCGTCGAGGGTACGATAGACTACGGTGTGCCCCAGTTCGCGTAAGCGCACGGAAAAGTGGCGCATCGCCAGAAAGAAGGAAGCGACCTTTTGGACGTGATGTTTGGTGTAATTGGTCTCTGACCAGGTTTCGAATAGGCAATAGGTGATGGAATTATCGACCTTGCTGAACCAACTGTGGTTCTCGTTGAGTTGGTCGCCCAGGATAAGGCGGAGGGTTTTAGTTTTTTCAGGCACTTGGTCCAGTATTTGGGAGCCTAACGTATTAAGACACGGGTGGTTCAAGTAAAATAGCCAAACGAGACAGAGCAGAAATACCGCTAGAATCTACGGCTGGCCCCATCCTCGAACTTCGCAAAATCAGGAGCTTCTGGTTCCTGCAATGTTTCCATACCCACCGTGCGCTTCAACCATTCCATGCACCTGCGCGCCGTCGCCCTAATTATACTACCGGGTGAGTTTCTTTGTACCTCCAGCTATTTATTTCCTAACTGAAATCGGTTCCGGAATTCGGATTGGCCTGGGACGGGTAGAAATGGAACCCAGGAAGGCCAGCAGGTCATCAATCTCCGTATCGGTTAGCCCCAGCGGTTGCAACAGCGGATCATGGATAGGTATACGATCAACTTTTTTCAAGACGTTCTTTGGGATTACCTGCGGCATCCCGGCGTTATACATATTAAGTATCTCCCGCAGCTCTGAGATATTGCCATGGTGGAAGTAAGGGCCGGTGAAGGTGATGTCCCGTAACATTGGTGTTCTGAACTTGCCCGCATCGACCCAGTTATCCGTTAGCAAGTACCTGCCAAGGTCTTCCTCTGAGCGGCCCAATAAATGACTGCCCTGGTTGTGGAATAACTGATCGGAGAGCAGGGGGCCGTTGTGGCAATTCATGCACCGGGCTTTCGTGCGAAAAAGATGTAGCCCCCGGATTTGTTGATCCGTTAGTGCTTCATGACGGCCACTAACGAATTTATCGAACTGGCTGGGCCGGCTCCGTAGCCCTCGTTCAAAAGCCGCCAGGGCAACGGTAACTTTTTCCACATCTATGGTTGCTACCCCAAAGGCTTTCCTAAATGCTTCTACGTAGTCCTTGTGTGCCGATAATTCGTCCCCAATTGTTGCCAACGATTGGTTCATTTCAGTTACATCCTGTAAGGGGGCCAATACCTGCTCTTCGAGGTTTTGGGCACGGCCGTCCCAGAACAAACTCGTCCAGTGGCCGGCGTTCAGCAAGCTGGGGGCATTGCGTTGACCCCGGGCGCGGTCATGACCAAAGCTTCGTCTTCTTCCGTCTCCCCACGCCAGGTCCGGATCGTGGCAAGAACCACAACTCACCTGGTTGCTGGCGGATAACACTGGATCGAAAAAGAGCTGTTTCCCCAGGGCAACCAATGCCTTTTCATCAATCACCTGGTCCCTGGCTTCGCCTGCTGGCGGAGGAACCAAATTTTCCTTCCGTAGAATACCTAATTCATGATGCACTACCCCGGAATCCAAGGTAGGGGAGGGCCATTGATTGGTCGGTCGTTCATACGCTACCCGTAAAGCATCCTTGGTTGGCGCTGCACTGGGAATGACTTTGCGTTCACACGATGAATGCAGGCCGACAGACAGCATCGTAAGGAGTAGGCTAAGGCGATAAAACATGCTAGATGGGGTACATCAGAATTAAAAGATTTAGGGCTCCCCTCAATAAATCCGGGGCATCTTTCTCCTAACAGCGATACTGCTTCGAAAGATGCCCCGGAAGTGTAGAAAAATAAGGTCAGTGCAATGGCTATTGCTTCATCACTCTTGCAGTAACCTTGCGGTTGCCACTTACGACTTCTACCTGGTAAATACCCGTCGGGAGGGGAGCCAGGTCAAACTCATGCTGCCGCTGGCCGGAAGGCCAGACGCCACTGCTCACGACGCGGCCAGCCGAGCTGATGATCCGCCAGTTGCCTTCATTTAAAGGTGCCGCCAGCTCGAGCTTTACGCGGTCACTGGTAGGGTTCGGGAAGAAAGCTGTGGTTGGTAAACCCCGGTCGATAACGGCGTTTACAATACTCATCCCTTCCAGGCTGATAAAGAAATCACCTGCCTGGGTAGATATGACCAGTTCATCCGTGTCGGTAGCAATATCCGTAGGGCTGTAGGTTACCGGGATCTCTAAGGTACCGCCAACAAAAACGGTGTCATCCAAAGCTACTACGCTGAAAACAGTGCCGGTGGTGAGCGATGATGAGTTAATGACCAAAACGCCCTCTCCGGTATTTTCTAAAGTCAATGTCCGGGTGGAGTCGGTGTTCGCCTCCACATCGGTAAACAGTAAGGTGCTCTGCTGATTGGTCAGGGCCATTCCGCCTTCGCTTACCGTATACTCAGGGGCTACGCCGCGTCCACGAAGGAAAAAGGTAACCTCGTTTGGCCCGGATGCCGTTAGGAAGGAGACGGAGATGGTATCGATGAAATCACCAAGGGCAGACGGCGTAAAGGTGAATTCCATAACTGCCTCGTTGGGGGCTGAAGGCAGAAAATCGTCTTCGTCGAGCGTTGGAAATTCATAAGTGAATTCTTGTTCACTGAAATCAAACAACTCAAATAGGAAAAGTGAATTTCCGTTGCCTGTGTTCGCAAAAGTCACCGTTCTTGTGCTCGAAAAATCAGGTGTTTCGCCACCAAAATCCAACGTATCTCCGGCTACCAGGGTACGGCCAGCATCGTCAACCAGGGAAACGTAAGCGGTTCTTGCCTGAGCGGTCCAGACTTCTCTGCCAGTCACGGTGTCGTTCGCCTCGAAGATTAACTGGTTGTTGAAAAGGAAGATGTCGTCGATCGCTGCACCGGTTGGTCCGCCGACAATTTCAGTGAAAGCAGTAATGTCATTTTCGTCAACCAAACCTACAGTGGCTAATTCTCGGCCAGTTTCGTCGGAATCATAACTGAAGTATAGGGAGTTGCCCGTCCATACGAGATCATCGATGTCAAATCCACCAAGATTGGTAAGTAAGTCGTCATACTCTTCTACATCCAGCTCATCGTCAAATTCAGCAGCGAGGAAAAGAGAAGTGCCCTCTACCGTGTTACTTGTGTCGGCAACGAAGAGGTAAAGTTCATTTTTGATTACTTCCGTGATTTCTCTTGGGTTACTGGCCTCTCCAGGATTTAGGTTGGCGGGTGTCGGTATCGGGTTGTCGGAGGTAATGGCGAACAGCTTCTTGCCATCTCCATCATTGGCCACAAATAATACGCTGGCCCCAACCTGGAAGAAATCCGTTGGGGAGGAGCTTCCAGTGCCTTCGCGAATATCGGCCACCAGAACGGTTCCCTCCTCAGTGCCATCGCTGGTCCATAATTCAGTGCCTACCATTCCATTATTCGCTCTAAAGTAAAGCAAGTCGTTGGCCACGAAAAGTGCGTTTGGTAGGGAGTTACCTCCGTCACGGATGTCTTTTACCATGCTCGTTCCTTCTACGGTACCATCACTCATCCATAATTCGGCGCCGTTGGTGCCGTCGTTACCGGTGAAGAAGAGTTTGTCCTGGAATATGGTCTTCGAGAGCGGGTTTCCTGGGGCGTTCCCCGGGTTAATGTCTACGACCATGGCTGTTCCGTCAGCCGTTCCGTCAGTCGCCCAGAGTTCCGAGCTGTTGACTCCATCATTAGCGGTGAAGTACAACAGGTCGTTGAAGATGATGAAGTTGAAAGGGTTACCGTTACCGCTGCCCTCCTGGATGTCTTTCACCATCATGGTGCCGTCCGCTGTTCCGTCCGTCATCCACAACTCGGTGCCGTTGGTGGCGTCTTTGGCCTTGAAATAGACTTTGCCTTTGTACTCGATAAATTCATCGGGAGAAGAATTACCCCGAGATACGGTGGCATCGGTATTAATGTCCTTTAATAACATCGTGCCATCCTGAGTGCCGTCAGAAACCCAGAGCTCTACGCCCTCGTCTGGCGTCGAAGCCCGAAACAATAGTTGGTTACCGTATTGAAAAAAACGGGATGGGGAGCTGTTTTCGAGCCCTGGGTTAATGTCTTTTAGCAGGGTAGCCGTTTGTGCCAGCATGTCACCAGCAGCGAATAGAAGCAAAAACAGGTAAGATAGAATACGCATATATGAGTTGGTTTTGGTAAATGTTAATGATGGTAGGATAGTCTTAACGCTCCTGCGCCTCGTAGGAATAGCGCCGTAAAATGGGCGCTGGGAATCCAAGCTCAGATTCATCAAAAATGATGTTCGCCAGCAAAATACCGGTCAATTCGTTATAGGTCCCACTGCCGGAAAGGCCGACCGTGAAGGGAGGTAGGCCCGACGAGCTCCTGCGGACGATCGTGATCCGTTGATCAATCACTTCCACGATGCCAGAGGTCGCTCCTTCCTGGGTGGGGATCAATCGGAACATGGAAGGAATCCTGATGTTGGCTGATCCGGTGGAAACTTCAAAATCGGCGTAAATCCGGATGAGGTTCAGGGCATTGGTGTTACGTCCCGGCGAGGTATTGTACAGGCCGATCACGTTGGGCTCCGTCCGACTTTTATGGGAGAAGCAAAAGTGACGACCCGCTGCGAGCCCGGCACCATC
>JBLHRW010000066.1:0-16893 GCA_047626445.1 Neolewinella sp. | reverse complement strand
GCCGACCGGCACAACTTCAGGGTCAACACCTTCACCCACATTCTGGAAGGTTACAAAGTCGCCGATCAGATGGCGAAGCACGGTGCTGCCGGCTCTACCTTTTCCGATTGGTGGGCGTATAAATTTGAGGTCAACGAAGCGATCCCTTACAACGGTGCCATCATGCACGAGCAGGGGGTACTTACTGGCTTTAATTCCGACAACGCAGAAATGGCACGTCGCCTGAACCAGGAAGCTGGCAAGGCCGTCCTCTTCGGTGGCGTAAGCGAGGAAGAAGCGTTGAAATTTGTGACGCTGAACCCGGCCAAAATGCTGCACATCGACGATCGCGTCGGCAGTATCAAGACCGGTAAAGACGCCGACGTAGTAGTGTGGAACAACCACCCACTGAGCATCTACGCCCGGGCGGAGCACACCTTCGTTGACGGCGTGGAATACTTCAACCGCACCAAAGACGCAGAGCTGCGCAAAGGCATCCGGGAAGAACGCAATGCGTTAATTCAGAAAAGCCTTGACGCGAAGAAGAAAGGTGCTAAAACGCAAGCGCCTAAGGGCACGAAACGGCGGATGCTGCACTGTAATTCGTTGGATCACCGGATGGAGAACCACGAACATTAACAGGCCATCGGAGATCCCGGAGAGATCTAACCATAATTGCCCCGGGGGAGGCGGTACGCCGAAACCCGGGGTAATGGAATGGGGTAAAAACATGGCGGCGCTGCGCGCCGCAACTGTTCTGGCCTTTCTTAGTTCCCGGGTAAAAGCCCGCTTTGCGAGCTTTCACCCGGGGCAAATAAAGTTCGACCACTTCGTGGTCACCTATTCTCCAAAAAAAATCTTAAAAACGCCGACCAGGTCGGCTCTACCAAAAAATATACGCGTTATGACTTACGCAAACCATAAACAACGGAGCTCGCTCAGCTTGCTCTTTTCTAACCTTCCTGGCACCAGCGGCCGCGCCCTAAATAAAGGAAGAAAGGCCCCCCTAAAGAGCAAATGGGGATTACTCCCCTTACTTCTTTTTACCCTTAGCCCCTTATTACAAGCGCAAAACCCGGTGCCCGCGCCAGACCAGTCCAGGCCCATTATGCTGCGTTCGGCCACCATCCACGTAGGAGACGGAACGGTAATGGAAGAGGCCGATATTTTGCTCGACGAGGGTAAGATCGTCAGCCTGGGCAAAGACCTTCCCGCACCCGCTAATGCTGAAATAGTAGACGCTAGCGGCAAGCACGTTTACCCCGGCCTCATCGCCCTGAACACCCAACTGGGCCTCACGGAGATCGGCGCGGTGCGCAGCACCAACGACCAGCGGGAGACCGGCAGAATCAACCCAAATGCTCGGGCATTGATTGCCTTTAATACCGACAGCCAGGTCATCCCGACCGTACGCAGCCGGGGCGTTCTGCTGGCGCAAATCACGCCCATGGGCGGCATGGTAAGCGGTCGCAGCAGCATGGTACAGCTGGACGGCTGGAACTTCGAAGATGCCGCGGTTGGCGAAGACGACGGCATCCACGTCAACTGGCCCCGCCGCAACTCCTGGAGCTGGGAGACGCAGACCGTTGGAGAAAATAAAAACTACCCGAAGCAGGTTACTGGCCTGAGAAATTTCATGAAAGAAGCTGCGGCTTACTGCAGTACTGCCCGCAGTGGAGACCGGCTCCTGAAGCTGGAAGCCATGTGCGAAGCGATGGCAGGCACCAAGAAGGTGTACCTCCACGTAAACGGTCCGCGCGAGATCATGCACTCCGTGCGCATGGTAAAAGAGATGGGCGGCAAGCCGGTCATCCATCGTTGGCGGTCATCAATCTCACCTGGTCGCCGATTTCCTGAAGCGCGAAAACGTACCGGTGATCCTGATGAGTACCCAATCTTTGCCCGATTCTCAGGACGAGGGTGTCGACGGCCCCTACCGCAAGCCTGCTCTGCTGGCCGAAGCTGGCGTGGAATTCGCCATCAGCCACGGCGGCTACTGGGAACAGCGCAACCTGCCCTTCGTAGCGGGCCAGGCGGTCGGTTTTGGCCTCGACTACGAGCAAGCCATCAAAGCCATCACCCTGACGCCGGCGAAGATTGCTGGCATCGACAAAATGTATGGCAGCCTGGAGGAAGGAAAATCTGCTACCCTCATCGTTGTCGCAGGTGATCTATTAGACATGAGGACGAGCCAGGTGGAGCACGCCTTCATCGACGGCCGGAAGGTGGACCTGGATAATAAGCAGGCGGAGTTGTATCGGAAGTTTAAGGAAAAGTATTCACGTGAATAGACGAAAACTCGCTACGCTCGTTTTCTTCGTAGACGGCCGCTACGCGACCTTGGCAGACGCGCTTCGCGCTTGAGTAGATTGATAGGCTACCGCGAGGCTTTGCTCACTTCGTTCGTGCATCATACGAGCAGAGCGAGCGAGCCCTTGCGGTCGCCCATCAATCTATGGCCGTCAGGCCCTCTGTCGACCGGCAACGGCCATTCATATAAAGTTCCGTTAAAGCTATGGGGAAGCTCGAAGTTGATGGTTACTTTCGTAGACTACAACCAACGACCCTATGCGTTACCTTACCCTGCTACTCTGTATTCTTGTCTGCACCAGCGTCCGCGCCCAAACCCTAACGGGGCGGATTACAGATGCCGAAACTGGTGATCCCCTTCCCTTCGCCTCCATCTACGTACCGGCCTCCAAAAGTGGTGCCGCCAGTAATGCAGATGGTTACTTCCGGGTCGATCTCGGCGGTGGCAGTAAGGCTGTTTTCTCCTACCTCGGTTACCAGACCCAGGTGAAGAACGTGCGGGGCGGGGAGGTGAACATAGAGCTGATCAGCGAAGCGCTTGATCTGGAAACCATAGAGATCATCAGCGGTGGAGAGGATAGAAGCTACGCCGTGATCCGTCGGGCCATTGCTAAAGCCGATTATCACCGTAACCAGCTCGACGCCTACACGGCCGAAGTCTACATCAAGGGAACGGGCAAAGTCAATAAAATTCCCGGGCTGATCCGGATGCTGGCGCCTAAAGAGGACAAGAAAGAAATCGATGAGATAATCAAGCGCCCCTTCACTTCCGAATCCACCAGCAAAGTCGAGTATACCCGGCCCAACACCTACAAGCAGGAACTGCTTTCTAAACTGGAAATCGGCGACTCTGATTTCGACGCGAATCAGTATCTCTTCACTTCCTTCTACGATCCGCTGGTTGCCGGAGAGATCGTGAGCCCGCTGAATCCGAAGGCCTTTGGTTACTATAAGTTCGAACACGAGGGCGTCTTTGTGGACCAGGATGAGCTGATCAACAAGATCAAGGTAATTCCGCGGAGCCGGGGCGAAGATGTCTTCGAAGGCTACGTGTACATCGTCCAGGGAGATTGGTCGTTGCACAGCCTGGAGTTAACGACGTTCAAGCTAGGCTTCCAGATCGACATGACGCAAAACCTTGCCGAAGTAGAAGAGCACGTCTGGATGCCCGTAACCACCACCCTGGACGCCGCCGGGCAATTCTTTGGCGTCGGTTTCGAATACCATTACCTGAGTACGGTGAGCAACTACGCTCTTACCCTCAACCCGGACCTAGGCGGCTACGTGGAGGTGATCGACGAAAAAAGCCAGCCCGAAATTGCCCGAAAAACAAAGAAAGCCCGGGAGGTCTCTGAGCTGGAACAACGGCTCGCCGAAGGGGAAGAAATCAGGGCCAAGGACTTGCGCAAACTGATGCGGAGCTACGAAAAAACCGAGCGGGAAAAAAGCGACGAGCCAGAAGTGGTGAGTAACTACAGCTACATCCAAGACAGCACGGTAGTGGTGATCAGGGATACGGCCGCCTGGGCCGAGATCCGTCCTGTTCCGCTGACGGCGCAGGAAGTGTTGGCTTATTCGCTGGCCGATAGTGTGCAAAAGAAGACAGAAGCGGCGACGTTAAAAGTCAAGGTTCAGGCTAACGGTGACTCCGAAGAAAGTGGCCTAAACATCAAGGCTGGAAACGACCGGGAACGTAAGAACCCACACCAGCGCTTCACCTTCTTCCCAGATCCTTTCTTCACCCCGGTAGAAGGCTACGCCCTGGGCGGGCGGATCGGTTGGAAAGACACCAAAAAGAAGATCAGCCTGGGGCTAACGCCCAGGTATGGCCTCAGTTGGAACCGGCTGAGCTGGCAGACCGACCTGCGGCTGGGCCGCAGTGGCGTCAACCAAAAACCTCGCTTCAAACTTAGCGGTGGCCGCTTCCTACGCCAGTTCAATGACCAGCCGGCCATCGAGCCCTGGATCAGCACCTCCGCCAACCTCTTCAACGGCAACAATTACATCCGGCTGTACGAGCGGGCTTACGGACAGTTCGAGTACCAACGCAAGTATAACGATGCGTTCACCGCCGGTGCCACGCTGGCCTACGAAGACCGCCGGGCGGTCAGTAATAATTCTGAGCAAACCTGGTTCGGTAAAGACGAAGCCTATGCCCCCAACACCCCCATCAACGCCGGGCTTGGCGCCATCAACACCGTCAGCCCCGCAGCAACCGCCCAACTCGATATCACCTGGCGCCCCGGCCTGGACTACCGGATCGAGAACACAAAAAAGCGGCTAATTGAAAACTCCGCACCGACCATTACCGCGAAATTGCGCGGCGGACTCCCCGGTATTGGCAACAGTACGGCCGACTTTACGCAACTAGAGGCAGGGTACCAGCGTCGGTTTGATATTGGACGTAAGGGGCAGGTCGACTTTCTGGTACGTGGTGGTGCCTTCCTGAATAACGAAGCAGTGGATTTTCCCGATTTCAAGCATTTCTCCACTTCCGAACTCATCATCACCTCTCTGGATCCCATCGGCAGCTATCGCCTATTGCCCTACTACCTGGAGAGCACCGACCAGGAATACTTGGAGGTTTATGGCCACTACCAGTTCCGCAAATTCCTGCTTACTCAAATCTGGCAGCTGCACCTGATGGGGCTCAAGGAGGACCTTTTCGTTAATTACCTCCACACCCCTACCTCGGAGAATTACACCGAAGTCGGCTACTCTATCGACAATATCCTCCGGATTTTACGGGTGGAGTTCGTGACCAGTTTCCGGGATTTCAAGTATGATGATTTTGGGGTCCGGATTAGTGTGGCCAGTACTTTTGGGCGGCAGTAGGTGCAAGGGAAGGTTTGAGGGCTGGCAACGTGTACTTCGGAATCCAGGGTTATCTTGCTATCAGACCAATTCTGGCGCATTAGTTCAAAACACAGCAGCCCATCACACCCGCGCCTACCCAACGAATACGAGGAACTGCATTTGATCATCGGCAATTATCACTCTACCTAGGATGTGTAAAACTGCGGGCCTGTAAACTTGTGAGTACACCCTAGTGGGCTGTCAACATTAAATGTTGACAGACCACTAGCCTTCCAGGGCTTCGAAAAAAATCCTCCCCTACTTAACGAAAGCTTGCTCCGGCAACTATCTTTGCACCTGCGTTCGCGCCTGCTGAAAACATGTCGGTGATCCGGGCGTTAAAACCGCCGTATCATCTCCGAAACGATCTTTCGTTTGAGGCGTTCACTTACAGATAAAACGAACATCTATGCAATACGATCTAATCATCATCGGTAGTGGCCCCGGCGGCTACGTGGGTGCCATTCGCGCCGCTCAGCTTGGCCTGAAGACTGCTATAGTGGAACGCTACAACGATCGCCTCGGCGGCACCTGCCTCAACGTAGGTTGTATTCCCTCTAAGGCCTTACTCGACAGCTCGGAGCACTACCACGCCGCCCACGAGAAATTCGCGGAACACGGCATCAAGATCAGCAACCTCGGCATTGACATGCCGCAGATGATCAAGCGGAAGGATGACGTCGTGGACCAAACGGTGAAAGGCGTTCAGTTCCTGATGAAGAAGAATAAGATTGATGTCTTCTATGGTCACGGCTCCTTCACCGGACCGAACGAGCTGAACATTGCGATGAGCGACGGCAGCGACGACCAGACGATTTCCGGTAAGAATTTCATCATTGCCACCGGCTCCAAGCCGATTACCCCAGCGATGATGAACTACGATAAGAACCGGGTAATTACCAGTACGGAAGCACTCAACATCGACAAAGTGCCAAAGAGCATGGTCATCGTCGGTGGCGGCGTCATTGGCCTGGAGCTCGGCAGCGTCTTTGCCCGTTTGGGTACCGCAGTAGAGGTGGTTGAGTTTCAGGATCGGATCATCCCTACGATGGACAAGGACTGCAGCAAAGAACTGATGCGGGCGCTCAAGAAGACCGGCATCAAATTCCACCTTAAGCACAAAGTCACTAACGTAGAAGGACTAAAGACCAAAGCCAAAGTAACCGTGGAGAAGCGTGACGGTGGCGAGCCGTTCATCATCGATGCAGATTACTGCCTGATCGCCATCGGCCGCCGGCCGTATACCGATAGCCTCGGCCTGGACAAGGCCGGTGTCTCCCTCGACGACCGGGGTCGTGTTGCAGTCGACAAGCACCTGCGCACCGAGCAACCGCACATCTACGCCATTGGCGACGTGATCACCGGTGCCATGCTCGCGCACAAGGCCGAAGAAGAAGGTACGTTCGTAGCAGAAACCATCGCTGGCGAAAAACCCCACATCGATTACAACCTAATTCCTGGCGTAGTTTACACTTGGCCTGAGGTGGCTGCCGTCGGTAAAACCGAAGAAGAACTGAAGGAAGCCGGTATCCCCTACAAGTCGGGCAAATTCCCGTTCAAGGCCCTGGGCCGTGCCCGCGCCAGTATGGACACAGAAGGTATGGTAAAAGTATTGGCCCACAAAGACACCGATGAGATCCTAGGTGTCCACATGGTTGGCCCACGTACCGCCGACATGATTGCCGAAGCTGTTGCGCTGATGGAGTTCCGCGCCTCGGCCGAGGATGCTTCCCGCATGAGCCACGCCCACCCAACGTACACCGAAGCCTTTAAGGAGGCGGCGCTGGCGGCTACTGGGGACCGTGCGCTGCACATGTAACTCGGAAACTTGCTGCGCTCGTTTCCTCGTTAGTCGGCCTTCGGTCTTAATAGTGGTGGGTAGTGGGTAGTAGCTACCGCACGGCTCTGCTCACTTCGTTCGGAGCTAGTTTAGTAGTTCATAGTGGATGCCGCAAGGCGATGCTTGCTGCGCTCGTGGATAACATATCTATTTTTATGGATTACTCTCCAACGAGCGCAGCGAGCATCGACTCGCGGTAGCACTACCCACTACTTACTAACTACCACCCGCACCCCCCGATGGTCCGAATACCCCGTCTCAAACCGCTTTACTTCCCGGACGGTAAAGCTGGTGTCGACCATCAAGAAGTCGATCCGCAGGCCGGGCAGCGGGCCGGTAAAGGTGGTTCCCAGGCCGAATCCCGCCGTGGTCCATGCATCCCGGAGGCGAGGGCTTAGGACGCGCTGGTAGGTGTAAGAAGTGGGAACGTCGTTGAAATCACCACCAACGATAACGGGATGCGGGCTTTCTTCCACAAACTGAAGGATTTCCTCCGCCTGCCGGGCCCTTATTCTGGCGCTACGGGCATAGCGTCGGAACATTGATTCAGCCCGGTCCAGGCCGGCCTGTACGTTTTTGTCCTTCCCCAGTTCCCCCGCCAGCCCCGAGATCTGATTCGATTGCAAGTGGGCATTGATAAAGCGAATGGTCCCAAGCTTCGTGTCTACATCTGCCACGGTGTAACCGTTGAATTTTTTGACGGAAGTAGCAATGGTCTTCAGGTTTTCGGCATAGGTGGCGATCGCCCTGTTCTTTGGTTGCAGGCGAGCGAAATAGGGGCCGGCGGCCAAAATGGTAGGGGCGTATGAGTATTGTCCTTCATCAGCACCTGACTCCTGCAACAGGAGTACGTCAGCACCCAGCTGGCTGATCACCCGTTTTACGTCTTTCTTCTCCACGTCCACCCAGGCATCATTCTTGAAGCCCCGGGCATTATTGGTGGCGACCGTAAGGGTTTCCTCCCCGGGCGTATCAACGGAATTGCCGAGGGCGAAGAGCCGACCGAGAACGGAAAAGGACAGCAACAAAACGAGGGCGGGGAAGGCCACCGCCGCCCAGCGGCCGCGAAAGAGCATCAGCGCCGTAAATAATGCCGTGAGCAACATCAAAATCGGCAACATCAAGGCAATGAGCGTAGGCGGCCACAGCACATCCGGCGGAACGAACCTAGCGAGCAGCCCTACCCCGGCAAGCAGAGCCAGTAGGTTGCCCAGAACATAAAAGATGCGGCGCAGCAAGAGAATTTATTTTTTATTGGAGGCGCGAAAGAGGAAGTCTTTCTCTTCCTTGGTAAGGCTGTTGTAGCCTCGTTCCTTGATCTTATCAAGAATGGTATCAAGCTCTTCCTGATGGGACAGCTCTGGGGGAGTACCGCTGTCACTTTCCGGACTGCCTTTACCAGCGGTTCCTCCAGCTTTGCGCATGAAGGAGGGACGGCTCTTGGGCGCAGTTTCCTTGACGGATTTACCGCTGCGGTAGGCAGCACGAGGGCCAGCTTTTTTGTGCTCCTTACTCGGCTTCACCAGGTTACTCCAGGTATCCTGGACCCAGGTGATGGCGTTGGCAACAGGGACGGTAAGGTCGGTGCCGCGTTTGAGGTAAAAAGCAAACATAAAGCCCATGATGATACCACCGATGTGATCGAAGGTCCCGCCGATATTAGGCATCTGACCCAGACCGATGACCTGCATCATGATGGCAAAAAACACAATATACTTAAGGCGAATGGAGCCCAGGAAGAAAAGTCGGATAGTATAGTTGGGCGCAAAAACACCCGCAGCAACGAGGATGGCAAAAATAGAACCACTCGCACCGACGATGTAGCTGACGCCTTCCCCCAAACCCGATAGATTATAAGCTAGGAAGTAAGCCAGAAAACCTGAAAGGCCACCAAGAATATAAAGCGGGAGTACCCGCCGGTCACCGAGCAGATCACCAAAAATGCGGCCAAACCAAAAGAGGTACAGCATATTCCACAGTAGGTGGAAGAAGCCTTCATGGACGAACATATGGGTGACCAACGTCCAGGGCCTGGTGAGGGAGTGCCACCAATCATGAGAACCAGCAATCAAATGGAAGAACTGATAATAAGCTGGAGGGGTAGGGTTAGCCACCCCGTAAATCAGCTTTAAGATTACGTGGATTATGTTGATGGCTAGAAAAACAGCTACATTGACAATGATGATCCTGTTGATCATATTGCCGAAGCTGAATTCGCGGCGGACGTCGTCCCAGATAGATTGTAGCATAACGCTGAACAGGTTGCGCTATTAGAATTGAATTAGCAGGAGAATAGTTGTATAAAGTAGAGGAGAATTTATCGGATTCCCTCTTAAATGCTACATCCTTGTCGGCAAGCCATCGATACTGGTCGCATTCTTAAGTTCCCAGTACGCCAAAAAATCTTGTTTATCTTTTTTTCGGGCCCAGTCCTTGAGCAATTCCCGGTCTTCGTTGAAATCCATCAGCGGAACGGCCATACCGCAGCTGGTCTGTACCATTTCTACCTGCATATCATAAATCTGGCGAGCACCAGGCAGGTTGGGTAACTGGGCGGCCAGCTCCTCCCACTCCGGATCTGTGGGATAAATAGTCCTTGCCGTTCCAAAGGCCCGCAAGATTAACGGAGCACCGTTAAAGGCACACCACATCAGGGTCATCCGGTTATTTTCTAATACGTGAGCGGCGGTTTCATTACCGCTGCCCGTGACGTTGAGCCAGGCGATGCGGTTTGGGCCGATGACCTTCAGGGAGTCCATTCCTTTGGGGGAGCAATTTACCCGGCCGGCAGCCGGGGCCGTAGCGACGAAGAAAAGGTGTTGATCGGCGACGAAGGCGGTCAGCCGGTCGTTGAAGTGGGGAAATTGTTTGGCCATAAGCGCTAAGATAAAACGGAGAAAGAGGAGGGCGGCTGGTCCACTTCTACCATTTTCTGCGGACCATATCAAGTTGTTGGGGTTATCCGTTTATCGAGTTCTAAAGTTGTCCGGACAACCTGACAAGCCTTCGGCTTGATAACCTAACAACCCAAGTTAAATTTCCGGCTTTAACATTAACGCAACAATCTTTCTAAAATCCCGCCCGTTTCTCCATTATTCATCATGCAATGACCATCAGCAGCGATGCTTGATGAAAACACCTTCTGGACGAGAGTCCGAAACCGATATAGAGTAGTTTGAATCTTTGTGCGACCAACCGAAATTATTCGGTTGGCCGCTTTTTTTTTCGTGGATAAGCCCGATATTACGGCATGGATTTATCTCAATTACTTCAGCAACAGCTGCAACAGCAGCTTAGCGGCGGCCTTATGGACGTGCTTACCCAGCAAACCGGATCAGACGCTCAAACAACGACAAAGGCCTCCAGCGCCATCCTAAGTTCCCTCATGGGCGCCTTAGCGCGCAATGCCTCTACCCCCGACGGAGCTTCCTCCCTTGCCAATGCCCTTGACCGGGACCACGACGGCAGCATCCTCGACATCATCGGCGGCCTGATGCAAGGCGGTAAACAAGCTCCGGGCCCCGACGTACCTACCGGCGGTGGGCTGATGGACCTTATTTCCGGAATGGCTCAAGGCAGCCAGGGCGGCGGCGGCGGCGCACTTGGTGGCCTGCTTGGCGGACTACTTGGCGGCGGCCAAAAGAAGCAGCAGCAGCAAAGCGGCGGTGCACTCGGCGATTTACTCGGCGGCATGATGGGCCAGGCCCAGGCCGGCGGTGGCGGCCTCGGCGGCCTCCTTGGTGGCATGATGAGCCAAACCCAGGGCAGCGACGGCGGTGGCCTCGGTGACCTCCTTGGTGGCCTCCTCGGCGGCAAACAGGCCGGCACCCAGGATAAAATCCCCCCACAGTTCCGTAAAACGATGGATGGCGGTGGCATCCTCGACCACATGCTCGGTGGACAGAAAGAAGATATTGCTAAGCAAGTTAGCGAAAACAGCGGCCTGAGCCTAAGCAAAGTGCTTCCCCTCATGGCCACCCTCGCCCCCATTCTGATGGGCCTCCTCGGGAAGACGAAGCGGGAAACCGGTATGGACGCCGGCGGCCTCGGCGGCGCCCTGATGGACATGGTGACCAAAGGTCAAAGCAACCCACGCCAGAATCCGCCAGACCTCGGCCTAGCCGGTGCGCTACTGGATCGGGACGGTGACGGAAGCGTTATGGATGACGTACTCGGCATGGGCGCCAAAATGCTCGGCGGTTACCTCAGCAAGTAGGTTACCTAATGGTTTCTACGACTTACCCAAAGCAAAAGCCCCACGATACAATCAGTATCGTGGGGCTTTGCGCTTTAAGCAGTGCGGTTAAGCACTCTTCTCGTCACGGGTAATGAAAGACTCCTCCCGCTTACGCTGCGCTTCCCGCTCACGTAGATCGCGTAGTTCACGAGCATCTTTGTCTTTCTGCTCTTCTTCCTTCATGCCCGCCTCAAGTTCTTTTTCGAGCGTGCCTTTGGCTGTGTTGAATTCGCGAATGCCTTTGCCGATGCCTTTCATCAGTTCTGGAATTTTTTTGCCGCCAAAAAGCAACAAAATGGCAAAGAAGATGACGATCATCTCCGGGCCCATAAAGTTAAAAAGGAAAGTGGAATTATACATTTCTTTTGTAGTTGTCGATCGACCACCGTTGTTCGTCGGAAGGATCGGGATGATAGTAAACAGGAGAGTGCAAAAGTAAGGGAAAAAGAGAAGAAGGAAAAAAGGAGGAAGGGTATAAAGATACGGTTTACCCTTTTCTCCTTTCTTCCTTTACACCTTTACTTCTTCAGGCCGATCTGCCGCAACCGCTCGTCCAGATATTCTCCCGCCGTACATGAGGGGTAGTGCTGGGGATTATCGGCCGTAACGCAACTGTCGAGCACGTTCAGGCTCATTTCGGGCCGCGGGTGCAGGAAGAAAGGGATACTGAGGCGGGGCTTGTGCCACTCCTCCCGTGGAGGGTTTACCACACGGTGGGTGGTAGATTTGAGGTAGTTGTTGGTGAGGCGTTGCAGCATATCTCCCACGTTGATCACGATCTCGTCGTTCTCCGGTACGATTTCCTGCCATTCCCCGGCAGCATTCTGGAGTTGCAGACCACCGGCACTAGCACCAACCAGCAGGGTGATCAGGTTAATGTCTTCGTGCTGTTCGGCGCGAATAGCACTGGCCGGTTCGTTCCGGATGGGCGGATAATGGATGGCCCGCAGTATGCTTATTCCTTCTTTGGTATACTCGCCAAAATAGCCCTCGGGCAAGCCCAGGTGCAAGGCAATGGCGCGTAGCAAGCTGTTGCCTTTTTCTTCGAAGGCCCGGTAAAGCTGCATCCCCAACTCCATAAATTCGGGAACCTCCGCCACTTGAGGGTTGCGTTCGTCAGAACTCATACCGTCCGTTTCCTGCCCAATCTGGAAGAATTCCTTGAGGTCGGCGACCTTACTTTGTTTCGCTTTTTCCTTACCAAAGGCGGTGTAACCACGCTGGCCTGCCGCGCCGGGAATTTCCTGTTTGCGCTTCAAGTCTTCGGGCAAGGCGAAGAACTTATTAGCCGCTACAAAAAAATCATCGATCAGCTGCTTAGGAATACCGTGACCAGTAACACCTACGAAACCAATGCCATGGAAGGCTTCACCCAGCTCCTTAATGAAGGCCTGCCGGGCCGCTTCGTCTCCTTTTTCAAAGTCGGAAAGGTTAACGAGTGGAATTGTTCTTGTTGCGGTTGACATGGTTCGAAATATTTTGACTGGTAATATACGGAATTAGGAACTATAGAACTAGTAACTAGAAGCTAAACGTTTCGGTAAAAGCGGTGGTTGTGTTGGGCCGATATCAAATTGTCTCACATCCCGAATAACCTGGTTAGGCTATAGCCTTAGCTACACTAAAGTGCAGGCCTGGAATACGAAGTGCTTCGAACGATACCGCTGCTCGCTATCGCTCGTAGTAGCTGCGCTTTTATGCGATAAATTAATTTGTACCCCGGGGAGGGGGGCTGCCACTACTTACTATCGACTATCGACTAGTTACTACCCTCTATTTAATCACAACCTCCTCCAGGTAGGCTTCTCCGAACTCATCGTTCAGCCGTTTTTTAATGCCTTCGCGGTGCATGAACAGCTGGTTACGCAACGCTGCATTATTAACGTAGACGTACAGTTTTCGATTGCGAATCATGAGGTCACGGGTGTTGTCCTCCACATGTTTGCCGAAGAACTTACCCCAGACGAGTTTGGTGCGGGCCTTAAAATATCCTGCCTCGTTGCGTTTTGTTCGCAGGAGCTTCATGAACGCTTCTTTGAGCGGCGTCGGGTCATTATTCTGCGGCTTTTTCATTGGGCTGTATTTTAGCTACGCTGCTGCCTTGTTTGGTGGGCGGGGTCGCGGGTGCAAGGTAGGAGTTTTGAAGGAGCATCGTATCAGGTAACCTTATTCCGCTGGGCAATAGCAAAGTCAAGGTGGAGGACCTCCAGGTCCGACTTGACCTCGCGCAGACATCAGCTTGGCAGCTCCTTCGGGTCGGACCTGGAGGTCCTCCACCTGGCAATTTACCTTTCTTGCGATTGCCCTGAAGAAGCCCTTCGTCAATCAAGACTTGTTTAACCCTTAACCACCCCATCCTCCACCAAGAATCGCTTCCAGTCCGCACCGCCCGTTGCTTCGATCAGGGTGGTCACCCGCTCCGGGTCGGTATCCGTAATGAAGACCTGGCCGAAGGCGGAGGTGAGCACCAGTTCCAACAGTTGGCGGACCCGGTCCTGGTCCAGTTTGTCGAAGATGTCGTCGAGGAGTAGAATGGGAGTACGTTGGGTATTTTGTTCCAGCAGGCGGTACTGCGCCAGTTTGAGCGAGAGGACAAATGATTTTAGTTGGCCCTGGCTGGCTACCCGACGCAGGGGGCGGCCTTCCTGCGTAAACACCAGATCATCGCGGTGGACGCCGGCGCTCGTTCGTTGGAGGATGCGATCTTTCTCCCGGCGTTCGGCCATCAGCTCCATCCAGGGTATTTCGCTCAGGTGGCTTTTGTACTCGACGTTGACCTGTTCCCGGTTACCGCTGATGGCCGAGTAGGCTTCGGTGAGCAGTTCCGAAAAGGGTTCGATGAAGGCAGCCCGGCGTTGGTGGATATAGCCAGCCGGTTCGGCCAGCTGGTGGTCGTAAACATCCAGTAAGCCAGTCGTATCCCTGCGGCCCTCCAGCTCTTTGAGCAGGGCATTCCGGTTGGCCAGTAGTTTGTTGTACGTGAGCAGGTGATTGAGGTAGGCGGGGTCCGTCTGGCTCAGGCTGTTGTCGAGCAAGCGCCGGCGGATTTCGCTGCCCTCCAGCACCAACCGGCTATCGTCAGGCACGATGATGACCACGGGGTACCGGCCGACGTGGTCCGCCAGGCGATCGTAGGCCGCCCCATTCCGCTCAATAATCTTGCGTTTCCGCTTCTGTAATTTCACGACGATACGCTCCACTTTCGCGCCGGCTTCCGCCGGCTGAAACGCGCCTTCGACCCGGCTTACGTCGTCCCCATGCCGGATGGCGTACTGGTCTGGCGAACTATCGTAGCTCTTCCCCATGCAGAGGTAGTAGACGGCCTCCAGAAGATTGGTTTTACCCGCTCCGTTGGCTCCCACAAAACAGTTCAGCCGCGGGCTCAGGTCGAGCGCCTGGCCGGCGTAGTTCTTAAATTGGGTGAGTTGGAGGGTCGCAAGATGCATTGCGGCGAAGGTAAGCCCTAGGAGAGAATAAGAGAATGGTTGAGAAGAGAATAGCTCCGCACACCCATACCCGCTTGTGCTCGTGGTCGCTACTGCTTAAAAGGCGCATAAAAAAATAACCGGCGTGAGACTGTTCATGTTCCCTGCTCCTTAACCTTCTTATTGCACCTGCGGCCGCGCCCAAAAGAGAATTAAGCCCTGAGGAGGACATCCCACGAGCAGCACGAGCATCCCCCTGCGGCAGCCAATCGCATATCACTTATCGCTTATCCCTTATCGCTTATCAATTCCCTTCTTTTCGCAACCTTCCCCCCCACCCATTTGTATTTGTCAGGTACCCAATCTCTTCCATGCTCGGTCAGCAAGCTAACATTTCTCAAGGTCAATCCGTCCATCCACGGCAGATTCAGCTCATGCAGCTGTTACAACTACCCGTTATGGAGTTGGAGCAACGCATCAAAGAAGAGTTGGAGAGTAACCCTACCCTGGAGGAAGTCCGCCCCAATGAAAAGGAGGCAGCAGAAAGTGAGCCCCAGGAGGATCGTGACCAAATAGGGCCCGACGATCGTAACTCCGAATACGACGACGAATATTTCCAGCAATACCTGGAAGACGACCCCGGCAGCTACCAGCAAAATGCCGGAGCCGACAACGACGACTACGCCGCCCCTGGCAGCTATACGGCCGATGAAACAACCTTCTTCGAACACCTGATGGACCAGCTGATGGGCCTCGAACTTGAAAGCCATCAGGAGATCCTCATTGCCAAGCAGATCATCGGCAATCTCAACGACGACGGCTACCTGCAACGGGCCCTTGGCGCCATTGCTGATGACCTGTTGATCAATTACCACCTCGACATTCGTAAAAGCGAAATCGAAAAGGTGTTGCGCATCGTGCAAACACTGGAACCGCCCGGCCTGGCCGCACGTGACCTTCGCGAATGCCTGCTGCTGCAACTAGACAGCAAGATTGTAAACGGGGAAGACCTGGACATCATGGTCTACGCCGACCTCATCCTGGCGCAAACTATTATCCAGGACCACTTTGAACTCTTCACCAAAAAGCATTACGATAAGCTGCTGGAAAGACTTGAAGTAGACGAGGACGAACTCAAAGATGCTTTAGGCGAAATTCTCCGCCTTAACCCCAAGCCCGCCAGTGGCCTCGGTGGGGCAGCCGGTGGCCGCGCCGCCCAAACGGTGATCCCTGATTTCATCCTCTCCACCGTCGACGAAAAATTCCGCCTGCAACTCACTGCCCGCAACGCCCCCGACCTCAAAATCAACGATCACTACCAGGAACTCCTGGCCGACTACCGCAAAAAGCAGAAAGCCGCCGGCAAACTGAGTAAGGCCCAGAAACAAGCCGCTGGCTTCATCCGCCAAAATATTGACTCAGCAACCTGGTTCATCGAAGCCATTCAGCAGCGACAGCAGACCCTGTTCAGCGTGATGCACGCCATCCTCCGCTACCAGGACGGCTACTTCCGCAGCGGTGACGTGGTGAACCTGCGGCCGATGATCCTGAAGGACATTGCCGAAGTGACCGAGCTCGACATCAGCACCATCAGCCGGGTGGCGAACAGTAAATTCCTCCAGACGGATTTTGGCACCTTCGGCCTCCGGGAATTCTTCAGTGAAGGAATGACCAACCAGGAAGGTGAGGAAGTAAGTACCACCCAGATTAAAAAGGTGCTCGGCGAAATCATCGCCGCAGAAGACAAGCGCAAACCGCTTGCTGACGGCAAACTGCAAAAAGCCCTCGCTGAGGCCGGCTACGATATTGCCCGGCGTACGGTGGCGAAATACCGGGAGCAGTTGGGACAGCCTGTTGCGCGGTTGCGAAAGGAACTTTAGGCCTGCGGCCTTTATAGTGGGTAGACGGGCTTCGCCCTTGGCAGTAAGTAGTGGGTAGTGCTACCGCGCTCACAAGCTCGCTGCGCTCGTTAGTGAATAATGGAATGAGAGAATGAGAGAATAGTGGCTACCGCAAGTCATCGGGGTTCCGTCGGACGGCTACGCGTCGACGCCGGAGGCGTTGTTACGTGGGCCGTCGGGCGGACAAGTCATCGGGGTTCCGTCGGACGGCTACGCGTCGACGCCGGTGGCGTTGTTACGTGGGCCGTCGGGCGGACAAGTCATCGGGGTTCCGTCGGACGGCTACGCGTCGACGCCGGAGGCGTTGTTACGTGGGCCGTCGGGCGGACAAGTCATCGGGGTTCC
>JBLHRW010000065.1:0-16914 GCA_047626445.1 Neolewinella sp. | reverse complement strand
GGAGCGTCGTCAAGTTAATCCTTGGGTTCGTTACCCCGGACTTCGTCCAGGGTAACTATTGTGTATTCGCTACGCGAAATCAAGGCAACCTGAATGCATATAAACTTAGTTTACACTGTACTAGTTCCTGAACTCTGATGACGGAACCTTGAATCCTAACAACTACCTCGCAACAACAAACCGTCGGCTCTTTCCACCTACCCGCAATACATAGGTACCACTTGTCAGGTTCCCAACGGGTACCCGGAAATTATGGGCGTTGGCTTCTCCACTCAGTACTGTTCTCCCATTGAGGTCAACGATCTGGTAGGCACCCCTAGCTAATGCGGCCGGGAGAGAGATATTGATTTCGTTATTGGCCGGATTGGGGGTCAGGCCTAGTGCTGGACGGCCCTTTGCTTCCGGCAAGGCGGTTTCTGGAAGTTCGGGACCATCACATGGCCCGCCTTCGGAAATGACCACATCGCGGAAGGAGCTGTTTCCGTCTCCGGTGCCTACGTCGTGGTCGGCCATAAAGAAGAGGTACTTAGCTTCAAGGGTGTAGAACTGGCCGATGGGGATCTGATAAAAAAGCCAGGCACCGTCGCCGGGGTAGGTGTTGAAATCACCGATGCCCCAACCCTGTGTGCCGTACAGGCGGAAGGAAAGATTGGAAGACAGCACCTCGTTATTGTCCATACCGATGCCGTGAACTTCCCCCTCTTTCGTAGAGCGGAACCAGAAAGAAACCCAGGTGTCTTCCGTCATGACATAGTCAATGGCGATGGCTTTCCAGGCATTGTTTTCGAGCTTAAGGCCCTTATTTCCGGGTAGTAAGTTGAATTGACCACCGTCCTGGTTCGTACCGTAGGTAACCACGGGGTTTTCAACAAAATCGATCACCTGGCAATCGCTATCGTCATCATCATCGTCCCCGTCTCCTGGGTTGACATCGGGGAGGCAGAAATCGGCTACCGCAAGGGTATCGAATGGAGTGTTGTTTACGCTTATGGTACCGGAAGAGTCCCTTAGTTCGTAACGCCCCTGCCCGTAGGCGCAGCAGATGCCGTCACCATCGAGGTCAGAAATTTCGAATACGTAGCAGCCATCCGTTACACAAACGGTATCGCGTACGATCCGCCCTTTTTGCTTTTTGGGGTAGGGGCCACCGGTAGCCAAGACAGTACCGGTTTCTGTACGGATTTTCCACATGGTCTCCATGCCGAAGTCATCTAAGGTTACGTTTACGTAGACGGTTTGCTGGTCGCAGAGAACAGGCTCCGGACCGTCGTCGTCATCATCATCATCATCGTCGTCGTCGTCGTCGTCATCGTCGTCTCCACCGCCTCCGCCGGTAGTGTCGCAAACCGCCTGAAGGCAGCCTTGGGCTGCGGCTACCCGGTTAGCGATAACAGCCGAAGGCTGCGGGCCGAAGCCGAAATCGAAATTAATGCCTTGGGCCCGCAGGTGGCAGTACGACATGATGGTGCCTCCGTTGATAGGAATACCCGGAGTACCGCATAAACCTTCGGTTATTCCGGCACAGCCATCGATGGCCGTATTATTTCCATTCCACACACAGGCGTGGGTGTGCTGGCTGCCAAGCAGGTGGCCGAGTTCGTGGGCAATCACCATGGTCGTCCAGCTGTAGATCGGAACGGCGGCAAAATTGGGGTGGATGCTGGAAAAACTCATCCGCGCTGCATTGAAGGGATGGCACAGCCCATCGAGTACGGCAATACCTCCGCTGGCCTGATAACTGACGAGCTGGGCCAGGTCACCGTTGAAGGAAGTGCGTTGGGATTGAAACTGGGTCAGCATCGCACTGCTGGAGGTGCCGAAGTATGGGCTGATGACGTCCCAGACCATGACCTCACTGATGGTCAGGTTGACGTCGATATTATCATACAGGATGGCTACCTCGTTGAAGTTGGCCGCCAAGTGTTGGGCCGCAGCTGTGACGCTGCCTTTATCGAAAAAGACGTCGTAGTCAATTTCGAAATAAATGTCCACACAGCCTACCGTCTTCTTGTTCCCGGATTGATATTCCAGGTCCTTAACGGCGTAAGGAATGCCAGTGTCGGCGGTCCCACATTCGAATTTCTGTTTGCCGGCGAGCTGAGCGTCGGGGAAGACGATGTAGGTTGCGGCGGCGTTTTTATTAGACTGGTTTTGAATCTTGCCTAGGGCAAGACGTTCGCCGCCACCGTAAGTGATGGTGGCCGTCATTTCTCCATCAAGGAGGCTGAGGGCAACCTTGCTGCTGGCATCACCCTCTACTTGACCTACATAATGCAGGCCAAGGTTTGGACTGGGGACTGCCTGGCCATCGGAAGCACGACGAAGTCGAAAATCAGGCCGCAAAAAGGTATTGCGTCTGAGCCGCAAAGTCATTTTTGGATTGATGCCAGAGGTTGCGGGCAACGTCAGGGACCAGCTGCCCGGCGCATCGGCCAGCAACTGAGAATAATTTTCAGCGTCAACTTCAAAAAATCCGTATTGGGCGAGCTCCTTATCAACTAACGGAGTTACCGAAGCTTTGTTAAAAACAGGCTGAAGCAGATCTATTGATTGGCCGGAGGCGAAAATTGAGAGACAAAAAAAAGTCAATAACGCCAATGCATTACGCAGTAAAAAAAAATTAGGTTTCATGTTTGACAACGTGTAGAGAGTGACACGGCTATTTGGGACAGCGTCACGAAGTTAAGAATAACCGGCAGATTCCCAAGTAAACAGCGCACAAGCTGCTCGCACGAAGACGTACAGCAGGGCCATCAGGAAAAATACCAGCGATGTCGTTCCGGCTCTGGTATCACTAAGCGCCAATGGAAGAAGTACGAAAAAGGCATAGCAGAGTCGTGGTGGTCAGTAGCCACCTGGCGTTGACCGCCAAGTTACACTCTGCGTGCTATAGGCGCAGTTCATACATCGGATCATTGTTGATCCCAGGACCTATAAGGATGGTTTGGCGATGGAAGGTACCAGATTACGCTACGGGGAGGACTGTAGCAAAACCAATATGTTCAGCGGGGACGGCTGTGACGCGTTTTTTAGTTAAATCTTAAAGCTCTATTGCGTCTTATTATGTTTCAGTTCTGATAAAATGATTGGTCATCTTTTTAACGTAACGCAAAGGTAATGCAAGTGCCTAAGGATAATTTTGACATTAAGCGTCCGTTTAGTGAACGGTAGTAGAATAACGTAATGCGGGGGCATAAAAAAACCGTCGTCATGCAAAGTGCACGACGACGGTCATTTAAGGCTTTAAGGCTGGTTCATTCCCGCTCGAAGCGTAATTCCTGAAGGAGTATCCCGTTGGCGTTTTTAGCCACATAAACGTATACGCGGAAGGGGCCATTTTCCGTAGCCAGTGTGCCGATACAGTACTCGGCATCGGCAGATTTGGAAGCCCCTTGATGTACTTTACCGAAGCTGGAAGGCTTGAATTTGCCGAAAAACGCTTTTAACGCTTCAATGGCTTGTTCCCGGCTGTACAGGTCTTCTTCGTCGAGTATGCTGAGTTCAACCTCAGTGTCCATGACTGCGGCCAACTCGTTTATGTTACCGCTGCCGATGGCGCGGCAAACGTCATCAAGTACAAGTGGTTTCTGTGCCGTAGCGGTAAGCACGGTACTGAAACTGACCAGAAGGGTGAAGAGAATCGTTTTCATGGGATTAAAATTTAGGTCACTAAAATAGCCGGTTGCTGGAGAAAGCGACGGGTAACCGTTGCATTCTGCAGGGTTTTAACGCCCTGATGGCGGCTGAATGACTGCCTATTGGACGCTGTTTCGCACAAATGTCACAATAGATTCACCATCCAAACGCCCCCATGGGCATGGGGATTGCTAAAGAATAGTTAAGTTTTTGATTGATTTTTAAACAACGTATCTTCGCCGCCTGAAAATCAACCCCCCAAAATAATGAAAACCGGCAAAGCACTTCTTATCATTCTCGACGGCTGGGGTATCGGCCAAAGACCTGAGGCTGACGCCCTCGCTCAGGCGCATACGCCAAACTTCGATCGTATATATGAGGACAGCCCCCATAGTACGCTGGTAACTTATGGTGAGGAGGTAGGCCTGCCCGTAGGGCAGATGGGCAACTCCGAAGTGGGGCACCTCAATATCGGTGCCGGTCGCGTAGTCTATCAATCCTTTGCCCGGATCAATAAAGCCATCCGCGAAGGAGAACTTGCTAAATTGAAAGCATTGCAGGATGCCCTGCGTTACGCGCGCGAAAACAATAAGGCCGTTCACCTGATGGGCCTGCTCAGCAACGGCGGCGTCCACTCTCACATTAACCACTTGTTGCGCTTGTCTGACATTGCCACCGAGGCCGGAAACCAGCGCGTCTTTGTACATGCTTTTACTGACGGCCGGGACGTAGCCCCCGACTCCGGCAAGGGATTCCTTAAAACCCTGACGGAACACATCGCTGATCAACCCACCGAATTAGCCACGGTGACCGGCCGGTTCTACGCCATGGACCGGGATACCCGCTGGGAACGAATCGAAAAAGCCTATGATGCGATGGTGAAAGGGGAGGGGACACCCTCAACGGACATCCTTGCAAGTATCGACGAAAACTATGCCGCTGGTAAAACGGACGAATTCATCCAACCCATCATCATGCAGGAAGGTGGCGACCCCGTAGCGAAAATCACGGACGAAGACGTGGTGATATGCTTCAACTTCCGCACTGACCGCCCCCGCCAGATTACCCGCGCGCTCACGCAGGAAGATTTTCCAGAAAACGGGATGCAGCGCCTGCCTAACCTGCGCTACCTGTGCATGACCCAGTATGATGAGAAATTCAAAAACATTACCGTACTTTTCAAGCCTGATGACCTGACCCAGACCATGGGCCAGATCGTCAGCGAAGCCGGCCGTACCCAGGTTCGGATTGCTGAAACGGAGAAATATGCCCACGTCACCTTCTTCTTTAGTGGAGGACAGGAAGACGAATTTCCCGGTGAGCGGCGCATCCTGATCGATAGCCCTCGCGACGTAGAGACCTATGACCTGAAACCAGAAATGGGGGCCTATGGCATCACCAAAGCCATCATTAAAGATATCAAGGAGAACCAGCCAGGTTTTATTTGCCTCAACTTTGCCAATACCGATATGGTAGGCCACACCGGCGATTGGGACGCGGCCATCAAAGCCGCCGAAGTAGTAGATGAGTGTCTGGGTAACCTGCTGGCCGTTAGCCAGGATTTTGACTACCATGCCCTGGTGATCGCTGATCACGGTAATTCCGATATCATGAGGAATGAGGACGGTAGCGTCCACACCGCACACACCACGAACCCTGTTCCCGTGATATACGTTGGAAGTGACGCAGGTCTTACTATTCGTTCTGGTGGAAAACTTGGTGACGTAGCGCCGACCTTGCTTCAGTTTATGGGCATCACCCCGCCATCCGCCATGACCGGCCGGTCGTTGGTCGGATAAACTTATCTTTCCGGTAACCAATAGCTTATTTTATGCGTATTCTATCCATCCTCGTGGTACTCTTTCTCGCCCTTGCCTGCCAACCTAAGACCGGCGCGGTGGTCGGAGAAACCGCAGACAACAAAAAAGAAATGGCTACCCTCCCCATACCTTCCGCCTGGGTCATCAAGACCTGCGCCCGAAACGGCAAAAGCGCTCCGGCAGCAAACAGTAAAGGCTTCATCGCCATTCGTGACGGCCAAATCGGGGGCAACTCCGGCTGCAATTCCTTCGGAGGAGATTGGACGGGCAGCGCCGCAAAAATGAAGGTGCCTGGCGTCATGTCTACTAAGATGTACTGTGAGGATGCCGCCAGTCAGGAGCAAATGGTCTTCGATATGCTGAACGGTACGGTGGGGACCAATGTCTCCGGAAGCACACTTACCATGAGTGGCTCGGGGGTCACCCTTACGCTTACGCGGAACGATAAGTTGCTGAAGTAACCAGCCTGCTTCCGCAGTCTTTTTTTTGCACCTGCGGCCTCGCCAGAAAAAATGATTGAATAAAAGAATGATTGAGTAGGCTGCCGCTGCTACTACTCACTGTGCTGCGCTTGTTCGCCATGGTGAGCAAGCCCAGCTTTGAGAACGGTACTTGCGGTAGCTCATTCTCTTACTCCTCCCTTCTCTTGTTCTCAAAGGTGAGCAAGCCCAGCGTTGAGAACGGTACTTGCGGTAGCCATTCTATTATTCTACTGGCTAGCCCACTAGTTATTCCATTATTCTCTCATTCCCTCGAAATGACCAAAGCTGAACTTCAAGCGACCCTCAATCACTACTACGACAAGTACAACCGCCCAGACTTCATCCCCGACGATCCGATCGGCTTGGTACACGCCTTTGATGATCCACGTGACCGGGAAGTTATTGGTTTCTGGGTGGCTACCCTTGCCTGGGGGCGGCGGGCCACCATCATCAATAAAGGCGCACAGCTTATCGAGTTGATGGGGGGGGAGCCCTACCGCTTTATCACCGAGCACCGGGAGGAAGATCGTGCGCGCTTTGCCGATTGGAAACACCGAACGTTCACCTACACCGATACCCTATATTTCCTGGAGTACCTACAAAGATTTTATCAGGAAAACGCTAGCCTGGAAACCGCTTTCTCTCGTCACCTAACACCGGAGGATGAAACGATCGAGCCCGCACTGATCGGTTTTCATAACGATTTTTTTAGCCTACCCGAAGCTCCGCAGCGAACCCGAAAACACGTGGCCAGCCCGGCTAGGAAGTCGCGCTGTAAACGCCTGTGTATGTACCTGCGTTGGATGGTCCGCCAAGATGATCGCGGCGTTGATTTTGGAGATTGGCGACAGATCTCCCCGTCGCAGCTTTGCCTTCCACTCGACGTGCACGTTGAGCGCCAGGCACGCCGCCTGAAACTGCTGAAGCGCAAACAGACCGATTGGCAGGCGGTGCTGGAACTGACCGCTGCGGTACGTCGCTTCGATCCGGTAGATCCCAGCCGTTACGATTTTGCCCTTTTTGGCATGGGGATTGATAGCGTTTAGACTTTATAGTAAGCGTCAAATTTCTGTCCTTTCCCTTGGTGAGCGCTACCGGATGTAACGTATTTGTTACCTTTAAGAGGTTTTTGTTTCCATAATCTCAAATGCGTTATGACTAATAAACTACTTTACGGCCTACTCGGCTGTGTGTTTGCGCTGTCGTTCAATCTGTCCGCGCAAACTGACGATGTTTCTCTTTACCGGACCGTTGACGGGGAGTATAACAATCCCAACAATCGACAACGCGGTTCGACACACACCGCACTGATTCGTCTGGCGGGAGATGGATTCGTTGATGGCCAGTCCGAGCCCGCCGGCCCTAACCGCCCTAATCCCCGGGTAATTTCCAATACTTTATTTGCGCAGGAAGGCCTGCTGAACGACCCGGTAGGACTAAGTGACTACACCTGGGTTTTTGGTCAGTTCATCGATCATGATGTCGCCTTAACAGATCAACTGGGAGAGAGCTTGCCCATCCCTGTTCCTATGGGCGATCCGGATTTTGATCCGTTCAATTTTGGTACAGTGAGTATTCCTTTTCACCGTAACCTACCGCGGTTCGGTACGGGATTCGGAGTTGGGAACCCACGCAATTATGATAATGAGATCACGGCTTTTGTCGATGGTTCGGGCGTTTATGGCTCCGAGCAAGACCGCGCGGACTGGCTGCGTACGTTTACCGGCGGTAAACTGAAAGTAAGTGCCGGGAACCTGCTACCGTACAATACGGTGGATGGTGAAATCAATGGTGACAGAGATCCGAATGCACCCTTTATGGCTAATGGTACTGGCTTCTCTGGGCCAATGTTTGTAGCTGGTGATGTACGGGCTAATGAAAACCCGCTGCTTGGAGGCTTTCACACGTTGTTTGTAAGAGAGCACAACGAACAGTGTGAGCGCCTGCAGCAAGCACATCCGGAATGGGCGGACCAGGAGCTGTATCAGCACGCACGTAAACTGGTGGGCGGGCTAATCCAAAGCATTGTATACAACGAATGGTTGCCGGCAATGGGTGTACCCCTCGAAGATTACACCGGCTACGACGTGAACGTCAACCCACAGTTGGCTAACTCATTTTCGGCCGCTGCTTTTCGGGTAGGCCATACGTTATTGAACGGTAATATCCGCCGACTAGATGCCACCGGAGAAGTACTGGAAGCTGGCAACTTGACATTACGCGAAGCCTTTTTTGTTCCCACCGTCCTGGCGGATGTAGGCCTGGACCCTTACCTGCGCGGCATGGCGGAACAGACCCAGCAAATGATGGATAGTAGGGTAGTGGACGATGTCCGCAGCTTTCTATTCGGTCCTCCCGGAGCCGGTGGGCTAGATCTCGCCGCCATAAATATTATGCGTGGCCGGGAGCGTGGCCTGCCTTCTTATAACATCATTCGCCGGGCTTACGGCCTGCAGACTATTGCTGACTTTGACCTCGTCAACCCGGACTTTCTGGTGTACAACAAACTCGATGAATTGTACGAAGGGAATATTGAAGAGCTGGACCCCTGGGTCGGCATGCTCGCAGAGCGGGCAATGCCCGGAAGTATCTTTGGCCCGACGATTCGTAAGATTATGGAAAAGCAATTTACCGCGCTACGTGATGGCGATCGCTTCTTCTATCTCAACGACCCCGTGCTTACGGAAGAAGAAAAGGACTGGATTCATAATACTACCTTCCGCGATGTCATTTATCGCAATAGCGGTGTAGACCTGATGCAGGAAAATGTTTTTGAAGCTATGCCCTTCAGCGAAATTTGCGGAAATGCTACCGTTGCCGCCGACGGCCTGATTCGGGTACACATTACAAATGCTAACTTGGAAGGTGTCACGGTTAATGCTGTGGATACCGACGGTGAAGTGATGAACGCTGACCTGACGACCGACCTGGGCTTTTATGATTTTGACGAACTCCCGGCCTGCCGGGAACTGGCACTGGTGCCGGAATTGGATGACGACTGGACGAACGGTCTCGACATCTTCGATATGGTCGACATTAACCTACACCTATTGGGCCGGCGGGAGTTTACGACTCCATACCAGTTGCTGGCGGCGGACGCTAACGGTGATACTGAAGTTGATGTTTTTGACATCATTGCCCTTGCTCGGCAGATTCTCGGGCTGGCGACCAGTTTGCGCCCTGAGCCAGAGTTGCCGTGGATATTCGTGCCCGCAGGCTACGAATTTGAAAATCCGGCCAATCCCTTTCTGGAGGACTATCCCACAAGCATAGATTTTGCGGAGGTGAACCCCGTGGACATCAACCAAGGCTTCGTGGCCATGAAACGAGGGGATGTGAACGCTGATGCGGTGCTCAACCTGAATAACCTACCCATAGGGCTCGTCGTTGATCTACCTGATGACGTAATCCTGGAAGGAACGGAACGCTTGGTTGACGTACGCTTCAGCGGTAATGAACTGGCGGGCTTCCAGCTGGAACTCAAAGCTGAAGGCCTGGAATTACTTGGCGTGGCGCATACGGATTTGCCGGCGGAAAACTACCGGATAGCGGCAGGAACGCTACACCTGCTGAACTTGGAAAGTGGCGCTGCCGAACATACAATGGTGTTGCGAGTAAAGGCGAATAATAGGGGGAATCTTCGGGAGATGTTCTCCATAGCAGAGGAATCCGGGCAATCCGTCGCAGTGGCTGCTGATGGCGCTCCTTTACGCGTGGTTTTGGGCGCTGCCGCAGGTGCAAATTCCGGTTTTTTAGAGAGCAGGGCTTTTCCTAACCCCTTTGCTGAAACCATCAGCCTGAACTTTGCCACTCCGCTGGAGAGAACTTCCACCGCTGAACTACTGGACGTAAACGGCCGGGTACTCCGTACGCGGTTACTGCCAGTAGGTACTGAAACAACTCGATTTAGTGGCCTGGCGCTTCCTTCAGGTACTTACCTCCTACGGGTAATTGATAATCAGTTTGAAGTGGTTACGGTCCAGGTACTGGAGGCGGTGAACGCTAGATAATGAACTACAGTCCACCGCTACGTGCAAAAAAGAACCCCCGTACCCATCAAATAGGGTCGGAGGCTCACTTTACACTCACTAGTATATGAAACTTAATCAACTAATTCTTTAACTGCTCTGAAGGGCAATTTGTTACGAAACATAACTAAAATAAAGTTAAAATTTCGTTAGTTTATTTTGAAGCCGTCGAATCTACTGCTGGGAGCTTGCCAGATTTAGCCCGGAAGAGCTTCCACCAGAACATTGGTTTGACCAATTGTTTGCGCAATTCGAAGTCGGTGTACATTCTACAGAGTACCTCAATGACCTTAGGGTTGGCTGCAACGATGCCGGTGAGGAAATTTGTTAGCCATTTGATCTGCATTATCTGCTGCATGCGGTAACTCAGGCGAAGCTCGGTGCGTAGCACCCGCTCGATGCGAACGTCGTAATCCTTCAGGAAAACGGCATCGAAACGATTTTCGGCCAGGCATTTCTCGGCCAACTCCGCGGCGATGAAACCGGAGTAGGTCGCATTACCAATTCCTTCGCCCGTCAGCGGATCAATAAGGTGGCCGGCATCGCCGACCAGCAGGTAGTTGTCTCCGGATAGGACCCTATCCTTGGAACCGAGTGGCAGGCCGTAGCCGATCGTTGGGTCAATCTGCTCTGCGTCTTTGAAACGCTCTTTGAACTCGTCGGAGGCAACGATCTCATCTAGCGCTTCGCGGAGGTTGATCTTTTTCTTCTTCACGATGTCGGACCGCATACCAAGGCCGATGTTGGCTTCTCCGTTGGGAAGTGGAAATATCCAGAAATAACCGGGGTTGTACTTCTCCAGGAAGTGCAGCTCGATGAAGTTGTCTTTATGAAAACCGGTGACCCCTTTCCAGTAGGCCCTTACCGCAGCGGCGTAGTGGTCGTGGTCAATTTCCTGACCGGCCTCCTTCCTACTGAAGCGGCTGTTGGCGCCGCTGGCGTCAACCAACAGGCGGCAACTCCAAGCTTCACTTTTGTCTTTGGTCGTTACGGTGTAACCATCTTCGGTCTTCTGCCAGCTACCGATCTCTGTATCCAGGCGAAGGTCGATGTTGTCGCGGCGTTGTACCTCCTCGATGAGGAAGGCGTCGAAGTCCATTCGCTTGGACACATAGCCGGGAGCTGCGTCGGGGATACGCTCATAACCAACTTTGAATGGTAACTCAATCAGCCTCTTCGAAGGTGGAACAAAGCGAATGCCCCAAACGTCGATGGGCGTAAATCGCTTACGGAACCGGTCCATGATGGCGGGGTCCAGGCGGTTGAGCAGGGTCGGGACCTTCCCGCTAAGGGCATCACCGCAAACTTTGTCGCGGGGAAACGTCGCCTTATCGATCAAAACGCAGGGAATATCCAGGTAAGAGAGTCGTAAGGCAGTGGCTGCGCCACCGGGTCCAGCGCCAATAATGACGATAGGGGTTTCTTGGGAGGTTGACATGTACGCAAGGTACGGCGGCTTATCGATGACTACTCTCCCCTAAACGTTAAGCTTACGTCATTTCGCCGCCAAAACGGCTCGGAGGGTAAAGGCGTTAATAACGGGTGCCAGTTCGGAAGGGTGTCTTTGCTTCTTATAACTTCCTTCTGTACCTGCGGCCGCGCCCTGATTAGTCAGAGCGTCAAGGAGTCAAATAGTCAGGGAGTGCTGCCGTATGGGGATGCCCGCTGTGCTCGTTCGACTTTCCGAAAGGTTCCATGTACAGCTCGCCAGCGCTTAATCTCACAGCACTGGCTTCAACCGGGAAACTTGTTGCACAAAAATCCAAAATAGAACTTTTCGCCCATTCATACCGTTATTACGAAGATAACAATACAAACCCAACCCAAAAATCCGCGTCCCGAGCCGGCCTTATTCAAGGCAACGCGCTCACTTAACCAAGCAACGCGGTGGTGTCAAATGGGCACCGAACTCAGTAAATTTTACATGTCTAGAAATAAGATTAAGGGCACCAAGCTCAAGGCCCGCGATTTAGAGCGCGCCATCCTCAAAGAATTAAAAGCCAACGACCGCAAACAGTATAACCCCAAGCAGCTTATTGGCAAGCTGAAGGTTAAAAATAGCCAGGACAGCGTGCTCAGTGCGCTCCAAAAACTGGAAAAGGCTGGCAACATTCGTCCCACCGATAACTTCAAATTTCAAATCGCCCGCGATTTTCAGCAGAAGACTGCTTCAGACTACGTCGAAGGCCGTATCGATAAAACTCGCTCGGGAGACGCCTACGTCGTCGTTGACGGCGACGGCGATGATGTCTTCATCCCCGGTCACCGCCTCGGTAACGCCCAGGACGGCGATAAGGTGAAGGTCCGTTTTTGGACGCCCACCCGCCGCCGGAAACCGGAAGGCGAGGTCTCCGAAGTCCTCGAACGCAGCATCACTCACTTCGTGGGGTCTTACCAAGAATATCCCAAGTACGCCGAGGTGGCCATCGACCAAGTCGGGGGGCCGAAGCTGCTCGTCGCTGTTCACCGCGCAGAAAACCTTGGCGCAGAAACGAACGAGAAGGTGGTTGTTCGTATCGACGACTGGGAGCCTAACCGCTTCAAGCAGTTGTCTGGAACGATCACCGCCGTGCTCGGCGCAGATGGGACCAGCGAGATCGAGATGCAAAGCATTCTGATCAACAACGGGTTCCAAATCACTTTCCCTGAAGACGTGGTCCGCGAAAGCGAAGCACTTCCGTCCAAAATTAGCCCGCAGGAAATCAACATCCGGCGCGACATGCGGGAGGTGACCACCTTCACGATTGACCCGCTGACGGCGAAAGACTTCGACGATGCCTTGTCTATCCAAGAACTGGAAAACGGACAGATCGAGATCGGTATACACATTGCTGATGTGAGCCACTATGTACGGCCAGGCAGCGCGCTGGACCGCGAAGCGGCCGATCGTACGACTTCGGTGTACCTCGTGGATCGGGTCTGCCCCATGCTGCCCGAGCGTATTTCCAACGAGCTGTGTTCCCTACGGCCGAACGAAGACAAACTGACTTTCAGCGCGGTCTTCACCATGGACCCTAAGACCTTCGAGATTCGCCAGCGTTGGTTTGGCCGCACCGTTACCCACTCTAATCGCCGCTTCACCTATGAAGAGGCTCAGGACGTGTTGGATACCGGCAAGGGCGATTTCAAAGAAGAACTTTTCCTGCTGGATGACATCTCTAAGGTGTTGCGCAAAAAACGCTTCAAGGAAGGCGCCATCGACTTTAATACCAACGAAGTGCGCTTCCGGTTGGACGAAGACGGTACCCCGCTAGAGGTATACATCAAGGAACGGATCGACACCAATATGTTGATCGAAGACTTTATGTTGCTGGCCAACAAAGAAGTGGCCACGTTCATGGTGGAGAAGGCAGAACGACTGAAGGAGTTAATTCCCTTCGTCTTCCGGGTGCACGATGAGCCCAATATGGAAAAAGTGGAGGAGCTGGCCATGTTTGCCGAAGCCCTCGGCTACAAGATGGACCTGCGGACGCCGCAGAGTATCGCGAATAGCTACAACGAGTTGCTGGGTAAAGCATCCGAAGACCCGATGGTGAAAATGCTTTCGCCGATCGCTATCCGGACCATGGCCAAGGCCGTTTATACGTCAGAGAACATTGGTCACTACGGCCTTGGTTTTGAGAACTACACGCACTTCACCAGCCCCATCCGGCGCTACGCTGATGTGTTGGTACACCGCCTGCTCGACGCTAACCTCGATAAGGGCAGTCTGTACAAGACCAACCCGATGAAGCTGGAGGAGATTTGTAAGCACATCTCCGCCCAGGAGCGCAAGGCGGTCACTGCCGAGCGGGAATCCATCAAGTACAAACAGACGGAATTCATGCTCGACAACGTCGGGGAAGAGTTTGACGGCATCATCAATGGCCTGGCCGATTTTGGCGTCTTCGTGGAACTCACAGAGAATCACGTGGAAGGTATGATCTCTTTCGATAATATGGACGAACCGTACGACATCGGATCGGGAAAGCTTTCCATCACCGGTCGTAAGACGGGCAAAACCCTGAAAATGGGCGATGCCCTGCGCGTCCGCATCGAAGATGTGGACCTGGATCGTCGCCGGATCGATATGGCGCTGGTCGATGTGTTGAAAATTAACGGTGAGCCGGAGTCGGGTACAGGCAGTAAAAGCAGTAGCCGACGTAAATCTTCCACCAGCAAGTCCGAATCAGGGCGTTCGTCATCAGGCGCGGCCGCAGGTGCAGGAAAGGCTTCCCGGAAGAGCAGTAGCCGTAAGCCGAAAACCGGGGCTACCGCCCCGCCCCGCAAGCAACGGACGCCGAGGAAGAAGAAGTAAGCAGCAGTTATCTAGCTGGAAGCCGAATCACTTATCAGTGATTCGGCTTTTTCGCGAAGTCTACAATTGCTTACCTTTGGCGACTAAAATAAACAGCTAACATGCGACAGCTTCTTCAGATTGCGATTTTTGCGCTAGTTTGTACCATCCTGACCGCCTGTACTGGCGAGTCCAATACGGTGGTGATCAAAACCAATAAAGGGGACATCACGGTGGAACTCTTTGATGAGACGCCCCTCCACAAGGAGAATTTCCAAAAGCTGGTCAAGGAAAACTTCTACGATGGTCTGCTTTTTCATCGGGTGATGCCGGGCTTCATGGTTCAAGGCGGAGATCCTGATAGTAGAGGCGCAGCTCCAGGGCAGTCCCTTGGAATGGGTGGCCCCGGTTACATGGTCGACGAAGAGATCGGCCAGCCTCACCTGCGCGGTGCACTTGCTGCCGCCCGTACGCCGAACCCCGAGAAGGCCAGCAGCGGTTCTCAGTTCTACATCGTTACCGGCTCGAAGCAAGGGGCTTCTACTATAGATCAGTACGAGCGGATGAAAGGTATCAAATACAGCGAAGCCCAACGGGAAGTTTACATGAACGAAGGTGGCCGGCCCGACCTCGACATGGATTATACTGTTTTCGGACAGGTGGTCTCAGGTATGGAAGTCATTGACGCCATCAGCGCAGGGGCTACCGCCTCCGCCAATCGCCCGGTCGAGGACGTCGTGATCGAAGGCATGTCGTTTAAGTAAATCCGGTTTCAATGGTCTTCCCCTGATCAGCTTTTATTCTAAAATAGCCCTCCCTTGCGACATTTACTTCCCCTATTGCTTTTAGCTGGTTTGTTCAGCCAGTGTGCTGCGCCAAAACCGGGCTTTACCCCCGCCCGACGAAGCGTGGTCGCAGCAGATACCATCACCTTTAAGAACACGTCTGAGAAGGCAACCGGCTACACTTGGGAATTTGGCGACGGAGAGACCAGCACAGAAGCAGATCCCAGCCACCGTTATTTCCTGTCAGGAGACTATACCGTTATCCTGACCGCAACGGACGATAAAGGGAAATCAAAATCAATCACTCAAATCATCAACGTGACCCCACCTAAAGAATGCCTCGTTCGGATTGAAACACCGATGGGCAATATGCTCGCCCGCCTTTCCGATTTAACCCCACAGCACCAGGATAATTTTGTGAAACTGGTCGAGGAGAATTTCTACGACGATCTGCTTTTTCATCGCGTGATGCGTGGCTTTATGGTGCAGGGCGGAGATCCCAAAAGTCGGGGAGCAGGACCGGATACCCGGTTAGGCTTTGGTGGCCCGGGCTACCAGGTACCCGCAGAAATCGTGGGAAACCTCGCCCACGTTAAAGGAGCGCTTGCGGCGGCACGTACGCCTAACCCGGAAAAGGCCAGCAGCGGTTCTCAGTTCTACATCGTGCACGGCCGTGAGGTCTCCGAGGCGGAACTAAATAAGCAGGAAGCAAATACGGGCGTCCGTTATCCTTCTGAAATAAGAAAGGCATACCTGGAGGACGGTGGGTTTCCTGTCCTCGATCAAAATTATACCGTTTTCGGTCAGATCATTGAAGGCCTGGATGTAATTGATAAAATCGCCAACACGGAGACCAAACCGGGAGATCGCCCGGTGGAAGACGTATGGATGAAGATTACCGTAGTTCGCTAGGAAGGTTGTTTTACCTGAGTTAAGCTCACACGCATGCCCAACATGAAGAAGAATGTAATCCTTGGAATAGACATCGGTGCGACCGGTATCAAAGGTGGTCTTGTTGACGTAATAACCGGTAGAATGGTTACGGAGCGTTTTCGTTTTGATACGCCTTCACCTGCGACGCCAGAGGCAATGGCCGCAACCGTTAAAAAACTGGTCGATCACATCGGCTACCAAGGTCCGGTGGGCGTGGGGTTTCCCGCCATCGTGCGGAGAGGTGTTGCGGTTAGTGCGGCCAATATCGATAAGAGTTGGGTGGATACGGATATTGCCAAAATATTCAAAAAGGCTACTGGCCTACCTTTTGTTGCCCTGAACGACGCTGATGCCGCTGGCATCGCTACTATGGCCTTCGGTACGGGAAAGAGATATGCCAAAGACGGCGTCGTATTGATGGTCACCATCGGAACTGGCCTCGGCGGCGCGCTCTTCGTTGACGGCAAACTGATGCCCAACCTGGAGGTAGGTCAACTCTTTTTGAAAAACCAGAAAATCGTCGCTGAGAAATTCATCTCCAACCGTATACGGAAGGACAGTGACATGTCTTGGGAAGAGTTCGGAAAACGCTTCAACAAGTTTCTGAAGCACATCGATTCCATCTTCAATCCGGACCTGATCGTCCTCGGGGGAGGCGCCAGCAAGAATTTTGAGGAGTACAAACGGTTCCTGAAAACCAATGCTGAGGTTAAACCGGCCATCCTGCAAAATACAGCTGGAACGGTAGGCGCTGCGGTTTATGCAGCGACTAAGCATTAGGGACGCCGTATAAATAACTTACGCCTTTTGACCGTCTTATTTTGCCCTCACCGCACCTGAAACTATTTCCCATCCCTTAGGGATGGGGATTAAATAAAACGTGATTCTTTGACCTGCCGCTTTTGTTCTCACCGTTCTTGAAAAATTCTTTGCATAGCCATAGCTACGGAAAGA
>JBLHRW010000064.1:0-17000 GCA_047626445.1 Neolewinella sp. | reverse complement strand
GCGCTCGATCAGACGTTTCATTGAAGAGGATTTGCGCTTATTGGCGGCTGGGCCATTGCGCAATCGCTCAGCATGCGGACCACTGTCACCGAAGCCAGATTAGCCAAACGTGGCTAGCAATCCTTCACCAAGTATTACGAACAACTATTCCATGGTTCACGAACCGCTTAGGGACGCGAATTAAATAAAACGTGTTTCTTGACCTGACGCTTTTGTTCTCGCCGTTCTTGAAAAATTCTTTGCATAGCCTCAGTTACGGAAATTATTTTTAGGTGCAGTGAGGGCAAAATAAGACGGTCAAAAGGCGTAAGTTATTTATTTCGCGTCCCTAAGTGGTGGGAGAGGGATAAGGAGTGGCAATTGGGCTGCTCCTCACCCTACTCGATTGGGTGGGCTGATTAATCTACAGCCTTGAGTTGGGAACAGGAATTCCCCAAACTAACTATCTTGCCCCCATGGATCTACAACTAAGTAAAAAGACCTTCTGCGTAGGCGGTGCCACCAGCGGCCTGGGGCGCGCAGTCGCCGAACGCCTTTTGGCGGAAGGCGCGCAAGTGATTGGGGTAGCCCGCGGCAGAGATAAGCTCGACGCGATGGCCGCCGAACTCGGCAAAGCTTTCACGCCCTATGCGGCAGATCTGACCGACGGTACCGCCGTCAGGGTCCTCGGAGAATACCTGGTGGAGCAAAAGATTGACGGGTGTGTCCTAAACGCCGGTGGACCCCGGACGGGTAGGGTAGAAGAGCTTTCCATGGAAGACTGGGACCAGGCCTATCACGGTACCCTGCGCTGGAAGATTCAATTGATCAATGCGCTTTTGCCCATATTGAAAGCTAATGGCGCTGGCCGTTTACTATTTCTTGAAAGTGTATCCATTAAGCAACCCATCGATAACCTGGTGCTGAGTAACGCGATGCGGGCTGCGGTGGCGGGCTACGTCAAAACGTTGAGTCGGGAAGTTGGTGCTGATGGCCTAACCATTAATATCCTCGCTCCTGGCTACCACGCCACCCCTCGGATCACAACGGTGCTGGAGAAATCTGCCGAGATTCAGGGGATCAGCCTGGCGGAAACCGAAGCAGGCTTTACGGCCGAAACTTCGGTGAAGAAATTGGGCGATCCAGCTGACTTTGCAGGCATGGCGGCCTTCCTGCTATCCCCAATGGCAAATTACATCACCGGCCAGACGATCACCGTTGATGGTGGCCTGGTCAGACACATTACCGGATAATGAGCTATTTCGTCAATAAAGAACAAGACTTGACACTGCAGGAAGTTTATCCCGGCATAAAGGGAAGGTTGGTTCATACCAAACTGACGACAGTTGCTGATTTCAGCATTGCCGCCGGCACAGTACTACCAACGCATCACCACCCGCACGAGCAAACCTCTACCATTCTTGCCGGGAGATTCTTGTTCATGGTTGGGGAGGAAGAACGCCTCCTGGAAGCGGGGGATGTCGCCGTTATTCCCCGTAACGTGCCGCACAGTGGCAAGGCCCTGACGGACTGCCGGATCATCGATGTTTTTTCACCCGTGCGGGAAGATTACCGAGTTTAATATGCTGACCATTCAAGCCCTTGGGGCACTCCCTAAAGCAAAGCATTTGATTCGTAATGATACACGGATTGTTCTATTCCCTGAGGTGAGCGTGTTGCCCTTATTCTTAATTGATGCAGCCATCTTTTTTTCGGGCGCGGACGCAGGTGCAAAGGAATTGTTGAAACGCAGTGGCCGACCTGCCATCGACTTCACCGCAGAACCTTTTGATCCCGACCTGCTGTACACGGATTACCGGGCACGGCTGCAGGCACTACCTCGGACGAACTACCAACCCATCGACTGCAATTTCTACGATAACTTCGAAGCCGCCATCGTGACCCGGCGGGTGGTCGACTTGGTCTATCTGGATCCTTTCGGAGAAGCGGTTACCGCAGCCACCGGGCTCAAGGACCTGAAAACGAAATTGACGGAAGAATTCATCCAACTGGAATCCGGGGAATGGTTGCGGCTGGACCGGATTGTTAGCGTTGATGGAAACCTGGCGGGGGTAAGCTGTCGGTTTTAGCGCTAGGGAGGTGAAAAGCCCCCAAGGCTATTCCTGGCACAATAGCCCCGGGCACTTTCCTTTATCTTCGTATTTGAGGAAGTTGGGGGCGCTATCAAATGTAATGATGACGGGTAAGTACTCGGTTGAGGGTGTACCCTCCCGAACAGATTGATCCGCAATGATGGGGCTGCTTGCTTTTTTACTTTTCCCTTGCACCTGCGGCCGCGCCCACTTCTAAAAGGCCATCGAAAAAAGCAGTAAAGCGCACCAGTAAAGCTAAATTGGTCGAACCACAAAATTGGTTAGTAGAAAAATAAAGGCATAAGTCCCTAATTTTAGGCTTCTTAAGCCTAAAATACCGTGGACTTGTTCAACCTAAAGAAAAAGCGCCGGAAAAAGCTGCTGGCTGCCTGGGGTAAGCGTAAACCATTTCATCCCAATCAGTATTTCGAGCAGCAACTCTTTGAGCAAAAATCCTATGACTTTGCCATCGATGAGCAAACTGCGGAGGACCTGGACTTTGATCGGCTGTTCAATTTTGTCGACCGAACCTCTTCGGTTATTGGTCAGCAGTGTTTGTATGAACGGTTGCGTAAAGGGACAAGTAATGAGGAGGACCGGGCGCAATTAGAAGCGGCAACCAACTACTACGACAAGAGTGATAAGGGGCCAGTTCTGGAATTATTGGCGCACTTCAGGCAGGATAAAGACTACATTTATCCGACCATGTTTTTCGGGGAAGTACCCGAGGTGACCAAATACCGTGGGCTTATTCGCCTGCTTCAATTAGTGACATTCGCCTGCCTACTGTTCGGGATTACTTATCCCGTTTTATGGATTGTTTTCGTGCCGTTTATGGCGGTCAATCTGTACATCCATTACCGGATTAAGCAGCAAATGGGCTTGTTTACGGATGTGTTTTCCCGATTAAGTATGCTTTATGCCGTTGGCCGAGACCTCTTACCGCTGAGCCACCACCAGTTTGGGGTAAACGCTGCATCGTTGGCATCAAAAACAGAACGGCTTAAGAAGTATGTCCGCAGGCTAAAGTTCCTTAGTGTAGATGAACGTATGGCTAAAACCGAAGGCGCTAACGTGCTGGCCTACGTCATGGAAGTCGTCAAATTTGCTACGCTAATGGACGTGGTTACTTATTACGCCTTGCTGGACAGCCTTCCCGAAATACGGGAAGCAGCAGAAAGCATTTACTATGCCATCGGTGAAGTTGATATTGCGCTGTCCGTACTGGCCCTACGTGGGAGCCTGGCTTATTTCGCTACACCTGATTTATCAGGCAGTAGCCGCCTGGACCTGACCGGCGTTTACCATCCCTTAATCGATGAGCCGGTAGCGAATGATTTGACATTAAACGCCAGTGGCATGTTGGTCACCGGGTCTAATATGTCTGGTAAATCAACGTTCATTAAGACGTTGAATATTAACGCCATTTGCGCACAAACACTCAATACCGCTTTCGCCCACAGCTATACTTCCCGAATTTGGCGCATCGCTACCTCCATGAATACCAGCGACCAAATCGCTGAAGGAAGCAGCTACTACCTCAAAGAGGTAGTACGAATTAATGACTTGCTCCATTTTTCCGAGGATACGGCCATGCATTACCTCATCACCATTGATGAGGTCTTCCGCGGCACCAACACCCTGGAGCGGGTGAGCAGCGCTAAGGCGGTACTTGATTACCTGGCAAAGGGTGAAAGTCTGGTATTGGTCTCCACCCATGACCTGGAATTGGCGGATATGCTGACGGACCGTTACGCGCTTTATTACTTCCAGGAGGCAGTAATCGACCAGGCCTTGTCCTTCGACTATAAGCTGAAACCCGGAATCATGACGGAGCGCAATGCCATCAGCATTCTTGAAATATCTGGATACCCTGCTGAGGTCGTGGCAGAAGCCAGGCGGGTGGCTGCGGCGTACTAGGAGGGGGCTGGCTCGTCGACCGATCGCGGCGTCCCTTAGCACTTTTTTTCTCCGCGCAACCCCTTTTCTCCTTTCTCTGCGCGCGAGAATTATACAAGTTCTCGCGCGAAGAGGAGAAACGCGGAGTTTAAGTACTCGGACAGAATGTCGCATTAATTCTGTCCGAGTACTTATGTTAGTGGAACTTGACCTGACAGACCACAAGAATCGTCTTATGTTCAGGCGCGGCCGCAGGTGCAGGCAAAGGAATGAAGGAAGCAAAGTGAGTACACAATCATGGGTTTATTGCCTGGCTTGATTGATCTCTGGCAAATTGTGTTTATCATACTCTCTCTTTGTTGCTGCCCCTTCCTGAAAACACATAAGCTATGCCCATCGCACTCCGAAATATGCACCACCTGCTGTTACTCCTTCCTCTATTGGCCTTAATTGGTTGTTCTGCTCCTGATGAGGCTACGCCAGAAAACCTGAATACGCCTGAAGCAAAAGTGGAACCGCCCAACGTACTGGTCATCCTGGCCGATGATGCCGGGTGGGGCGATTTCGGGTTTATGGGTGCCGTGGACCTGGAAACCCCCAACCTGGACCAATTGGCTGCTTCAGGGACGGTTTTTACCCAGGCCTATGTTTCGGCCAGCGTCTGCAGCCCCAGTAGAGCAGGCTTATTGACCGGGCGTTATCAGCAACGGTTCGGGCATGAGTGTAACCTTGAACCTGATCAGGCCCTCGCCTTTGATTCAAGTCAGGTGAGTATCGCCGAAGTGTTACAGGAACATAATTATCATACGTCCATCTTCGGAAAGTGGCACCTTGGTGAAATGTCTCACCAGCATCCACTCCGCAACGGCTTCGATCATTTTTACGGCTTTCTTGCCGGCGGAAGAAGCTACTTTCCCTCGGAGAAGCTGGATAAGGAAGGAAACTCCCGTGCCATCCTTGAAGACCACACGCACCGAACTTTCGAAGGCTATCTGACGGATGAACTCGGGAATAAAGCTGCAGACTACATCAAGCGAAGGGCGAAGACCAAACAACCGTTTTTTACCTATCTCTCTTTCAATGCGCCACATACGCCGATGGAAGCTACGGAAGCTGACCTGGCCCGCTTCCCGAACCACGACCGGCCCGTGTATGCCGCTATGGTCTACGCAATGGACCGGGCAATCGGTCAGGTTATGCAGTCCTTACGGGAGACTGGTGCCTACGATAATACCCTGGTCTTTTTCCTCAGCGATAATGGCGGGGCCTTTAACAACAACAGTTCGGTTGGCCCGCTGAAAGGCTGGAAGGGCAACCAGTTTGAAGGTGGTATTCGGGTGCCGTTCGTGGTGAGTTGGCCGGGGCACCTCCCGGCAGGTGAGACGCATACCGGTATGATCTCTTCCCTGGACATTTTCGCCACGGCCCTGGATGCTGCCGGAGGCCAGGAGATGTTGTCGTTGGATGGCGTGAGCCTGCTGCCTTTGCTGAAAGGAGATGACCGTTCGCTCGATGCCCACCACACCCTCTTCTGGCGTAAAGACGAGATGGCCACTGTCCGGCACGGAAGTCATAAACTGATAAACCTCGATGGGTTTGGCGCAGCAGTTTACGAAGTCTCCGAAGCGGGGATGCTTGATGAGAACAATGACCTTTCAACTGCCGGAAACGACCAGCTTCGCGACAGCCTCCAGCTGGCGCTGGAGAACTGGGAATCGGAACTGATCGAACCGATCTGGATCGAAGGGGGAAACTGGAACGAAGTAACGCGCCACATCTACCAGCGCTTATTGCGAAACGAGCCCGTGCTGTATAAAAGTCCGGGCCAGGCTCACTGATTGCAGTAGTTCTCACATCTCCTTCGGTACGGACGGGGCTCGCCCCCGTCCTTGCGAAATCCCCCGAAACGCTTTAACGCGTTCGCTCAGCAAACGTTTCGAAATTAGCCCACTAGTGGTGAGGGCAAGCCTCGCCACTACGAAACTTAAATTACACTGTACTAGGTGAAGGGTAGTAACCTTGTTGTACGTATCACCTTGCTCTTGTCTACCTTGTATTGCACCTGCGTTCGCGCCAAATTATATGACTAAGTGGCCCTTGAACTTGAAGAGGTATGAGCTGTCCTTTACTCCACCAACACTTCATCAACGAACAACCAACAGGGCTCTCCCGGTGCAGGGTGCCAGGCTGGATTCACCCCCTGGCTCTTGATTTTGATTCGAATATAACGGGCTGAGGTCGGCTCAGATCGAAGCAAGTGGTTGTGCACCATAACGTCTGTAGGGCCATCTGCCACCGGAACTTGCTTATTTTGAAAAGGTACATACCGCCTGCCATCTTTGGAAACAGAAACTACAATCGACCTGGGAAGATGGATGTAAGCGTTATAATCAGCGAGTGTGCCAACCGTGACGACACTGATCTCCTCCACTTGCCCCAAGTCTGCGGTAAGGTTTAAATCGTCCCCCAAGTAACCTAGCCACCGACCGTCGCCAAAGGAACTGCCGCCTTTCTTGAGGTCCTTCAGCGTAGCGGCACCTTCTGCGGTATAATTTTCGTGAGGCTCGACACTGGCGCGTAGACTTTCGATGGCAAAGCGCGACTTGATGAAGGTGCTAAATGCCGGATCACTGTCCGTCCAGCCGGACAGCGATAAGATTGCTTGGACTTCGGTGGTAACAAAAATTTGGAAGGGCTCGGTATAGGAGGGGGAGTCTTCGTTGGGGACACTCCCGTCTGTGGTGTACTTGATCGTTGCTTTGCTGGCCTTGGTGTCTAGTTCAACCAGCAAAGAATCGGTAAAGAGGTCTTGCTCGGCGATGATGAGTGGTGGCACCAATTGGGGATTACCGAATTGGGCAAAGTCTACTCCGCCAATTAGGTCTAATTGTGGGTAGCTAGCTTGCCACTTCTCGAGCCCTGAATCGGCAAGTGGCGTTTCCCAGAGGTATACCTTTTTCAGGCTTTCCATTTTAGCTAAAAGGGGGAATACGGTGCTGTCGACCTGTGTACCGTAGAGATTAAGGTTGCGTAGGTAAGGCAAGCCTTTTAATGGGGCAATAGCCTGACTGCTGATGTTGCAATTACTCAGGTTGATGGTGGCTACATTTTCAAAACGACTGAAATGCTTAAGGTCTTCATCCGTCAGCGAAGCGTTCGAAACATCGATAGATTGAATGGCTGGCGCGATCTTGCGTAGCCGCTTCAGGTGCTCGGTGTTAAAGCTGTCCGCATTTTGCAGGCGTACCGTAACCCAGGAATCATCCAATGATTGTAAGGAAGCGATTATCCCATATTGTTTCAGTTTCGCCAATTGCTGAGCGGAAGGTTTTTCAGGTTGTGGGTGCTGAGCTGCTTGTAGGGCTTTCAGGTAGGCATCTACTTCAGGAGTGGTTCTCAGATCTTTGATCTGGTGGTTGTAATCCTGCATATTCTCTACCCACCAGGCCAGGAAATTACGTTCTTCGTAGGTCAGTTGCAGCTTCCCGCTTGGCGGCATGTGCTCTTCGTCTTCTTTAGGCAAGAATACCCGGCTAATCATTGGACTTTCAGCCATCGAACCAGCCAGTAGGACCATTCCGTTTTTACCGCCTGCTTGCCAGCCAGCTAAGTTGTGTAGTAGTAATTCTCCTTTAGATTTTTTTGGGTTATGACAGCTGACACACTTGCGATTAACGATGGGCTTGACCAAATCATTGAAGAGGTGTGCTTCTCCTATGTTCTCGGGGAGTTTTACAACTTCAGTCTTAGCGGAAACGGTTAAAAACCCTTCTCCATGGGTCAGCGATCCACCGTAATGCCCCGTAACGGTAAGTAGTAGAATGAAGGCAGTGAAAAGGCCACCAAATAGTTTTTGGTTGGACCAATTTCGGTAGGCCCAGAGCAACACGACGGTACTTACTGCAGTGCCAATGCCTAGGTATTTATGCCAATTCAATAAGGCTTCATCATAACCACCACCACTAGCTAATGTCCATCCGGAAATGGCTGAGGCGATGGCACTTAGGGCGCCAATGCTTAAGGCAAAGGTGAAATCTGTCTTCTCCTTCTTTTTACTGAAAAAGTAGTCGAAACTCCAATGTGCAAAAGCATAGAGTAGCACCCCAATTGGGAGGTGTAATAACAAGGGATGGAAACGGCCTATTAATTCTATCATCAGACGTTGCTGTAGTGTTGTTTTATATTTTGCGTTCGCGCGAGCGAACGCGGACTAATCAGAAGCAGCCCAGTAGGGGCGATCCCTAGGGTGTTCCGCCCCGTATTCATTACGATTCCGCAGGAATCGGGCCCATTAAAGTGCTGTATTGTAGGGACAAGGCATGCCTTGTCCCTATAATACGCATCTTATATGACTGTGATTCCTGCGGAATCACTGGCGGAACACACTAGGGCCTCAAGATTGAAGTTGGTGCTAGTTAGAACGCCGGCAGCGCGGTGCTGGACGACCAGCTGAAAGCCGATCATAGCCGTAGCTACGTGAGGTTTTCAGCTGGGAAGTACAGTGCCGCGATGGTAAGTTATAGCTGTACCGAACTTTGATCTTGATGTACTAGTACAGTGTAAATTAAGTTTTTGAATGTCTCGGTTTGTCGCGTAGCGACTGCACTTGAGTTGCCTGGGACAAGGAGGAACGACGCAGTCCCAGGTAACGGAGAGGACCCTTATTTTTTAACGACGCGGAGCGTCGTCAAGTTAATCCTTGGGTTCGTTACCCCAGACTTCGTCCAGGGTAACTATTGTGTATTCGCTACGCGAAATCAAGGCAACCTGAATGCATCTAAACTTAATTTATACTGTACCAGGTCCTAACATTTGCTCGCTCGCGTGGTGTTGAAGGTACTGCGCAAGCTTTTCTTCGCTGACCTGTCAATAACATTTCTGGCGTCGTCCAGGGAAATATCTATTGACAGGTCATCGAAGTATTGCTGGTCGTCCATAGCGGGTTGGGGGAGATTAGGCTTTAAGCTTTACTACTCAGTTGGTTTTACCGGTTATAAAGGCATAATATCTCGGTCGTAGGCTACTTCATCCGGAGTTAAATAACCGTATCCTTCAACCCCCACATAAACCGCGAGGCATAACTCCGGTAAGGCCGCCACGGCTCCGTAACCCGAATAATCTCCGCATTAAGCTTCTTCCCCTTCAGCTTCTCCGTATCAATGCCAAATAGCGCGATGATGTTTCGTTTCACCACCAGGTCGTCGAGCGGCAACAGGTCCGGCCGGTGAAGAACGAACATCAGCACCATTTCCACCGTCCATTGCCCTACCCCTTTGATGGTGGTGAGCATGGTGATGATCTCTTCGTCGGTCCATTGTTCCCATTCGGCGTTGATCAGTTTATGGTCCAGCCAGTATTGCGCCACGTTTTTGATGTAGGCGGTTTTGCCGCGGCTCATCCCGGCGGAGCGGATGGCATCGTCGTCCATCTCAAGCAGCCGTTCCGGGTGCGGGTACTCGTCGGGAAACAGCTGGAGGAACCGGCCGAAGATGGTGCCGGCTGCCTTGCCGCTAAGTTGCTGGTAGGCGATGGAGCGCAGGAGGCCGAAGTAGACGTCGCCGTCGTGATCGGGGCGATGCGGGATTTCGTGGGCGGCTACTATGGGGGCTATGGCGGGTTCTTTACTTAGGTGGTGGCGGATTTTGGGATCGATCATGGGATATTAGATTGACGATATGGGGTATTAAATAGGCGATTTGGGGGAACGCTACAATTATGCCTTTACGCAAAGCTAAGGGATTACACAGATTAACACCGATGCGGAAAGACCTATTGATGTAGTTAAAAACCTGGGTCTATTGCCCATTCCTCTACCCCTGCGGTAGCCAGAGCCGTGCGGCAGCGAATCGCGTATCAAATATCGCCAACCCCATGTCGCATATCTTCTCCCGCCACGAACGAAGTGAGCACCTACCTGCGGCAGCCAATCAAGCATCGAGCCTCCAAAATCGAGCATCGAGCATCCAAACGAGCGCAGCGAGCTCCCCTTTGCGGCAGCCCAGTCGCTAATCACTTATCGCTTATCCCTTATCGCTTATCACCTTCCTCCCCACGAATTCTAGTTCCCCGCCCCCATTCTCCCCAATCTCCCTACCTTCGCATCCGGTCAACAAGTGACTCATATTTTACGGATAAACCAACGTATGCGGATCAAAGTAGGAATCTTCTTCGGCGGCCCCAGCCGCGAGCGCGAAATCTCCTTCGCCGGCGGCCGGACCGTCTACGACAATCTCGACAAGGAACTCTTCGAGCCCGTCCCCATCTTTGTGGACAGCTTCCGGAAGTGGCACCTGCTCGACTGGCAGTATCTCTACCGGGGTACCATCCGTGATTTCTTCCCGCCCATCGACCTGGCGCCGAAGTCGGAACACGGCTTCCAGGTCTACCAGGAAAGCCTCGGCCCAATGAACGAACTGGAGCTCGAAGCCATGGGCCGCAAGGTCGGCCGCCGCATCCGGCGCGACGAGTTGCCGGAGCTTATTGACCTCGCTTTCCTCGCCCTCCACGGCGAGTACGGCGAAGACGGACAGCTACAGCGCGAGCTCGAATACGCCGGTATCCCCTACACCGGTTCCGGCATCGAAGCCAGCGAGATCGGGATGGACAAAGCCATCCAGAAAGAACTCATGTCGGCCAAAGGCTTCCCCTCCCCGGCGCTGCTGGTCATCGAAAAAGGTGACTTCGACGGTAAACGGGTGCAAGCGCACTTCGCCGTCTGTGAAAAGGAGATCGGCTGGCCAATGGTCATCCGACCCGCTCGCCAGGGCAGCTCCATCGGCGTCGCCATCATCGAAGAGGCCGAAGGCCTGGAGAGTTTCGAGCGTGCCGTCAACGCCGCCTTCTTCCGCGAGCTACTGCCCCTCAATGAATACACTGCCCGCGATGCCTACGAACGCCTCGAGTACGTCCGCCTCCTCTCCGACCTCCGCGACGGCATCGCCTTCCCCATGGACGCCCTACGCGGCACTCACAAACTGACCTTATATACACCCGACGAACTGCACGACTACCTCGAAGCAGCCGTATCACAGGAAGAGACAATACGAGCGAAGCGAGCAGATAACACCTCCAACGACGGCACTACTCCACTACCCACTACCCACTACCCACTAATAACCTTCACCGGCCACCAAACCGAATCCAGCGTCATCGTCGAAGGCTTCATCAACGGCAAAGAATTCAGCACCATCGTAGTGCGAACGGAAGACGGCCAGGTCGTCGCCCTACCGCCCACCGAGATCGTCAAGCACAACAGCGAGCTCTTCGATTACCGCAGCAAATACATGCCCGGTCGCAGCCGGAAGATCACGCCAATCGAACTACCCACCGAGCGCATCCAGGCCATCCGTGGCGAGTGTGAACGGCTGTTTACCGAACTCGGCTTCGAGGTTTATGCGCGCATCGACGGTTTCCACACCCCCAGCGGCGAAATCTTCCTCAACGACCCAAATACGACTTCGGGCATGATGCCCAGCAGCTTCTTCTTCCACCAGGCGGCCGAAATCGGGCTCAACCCCAGCCAGTTCCTCACCTTCATCATCCGCATTTCTTTGCGCGAACGCGGGAGCCAATGGCGGGACGAAGGAGCCATGGAGGTAGCCGACCTCCTCGGCACCCAGCTTGACGACGCCATGGACGCCCAGCGCGCTGGCGCCACCACCAAAGAACGCATCGCCGTCATCCTCGGCGGCACCAGCTTCGAACGCCACATCAGTGTGGAATCAGGGCGCAACATCTACGAGAAGCTGAGCTCCAGCGAGACTTACCGGCCCATCCCCGTATTCCTTTCTTCCGGTTCTCCCCTCGAGATCCCGGAGGGATCAAATCGTTTTAACCCCAGACGGAGCGAGGGAGCGCAGCTCCCCGTAGAATCCGGGGTAGCAGCACCGGACCAGGCCTACACCCTCCACCAACTCCCCATCAACCTACTCCTAAAAGACAACGCCGACGACATCCACGACAAACTCGTCAAAACCACGGAGCATCCCGTAGTGGCCGACATCAGAAAAGCCTGCGCTGGCATCACCGCCCGCTTCGCCGACCCCGACGTCGTTTTCCACCCCCGTGCCCTCCCCTGGGAAGAACTGCCCGAAATAGCCGACGGTGTCTTCATCGCCCTCCACGGCCGGCCCGGCGAAGACGGGCAGGTGCAGGCCAACCTCGAACCCCTCGGCCTATACTACAACGGCTCCGGCATCGCCAGCAGCCAGGTGACGATCAACAAGCACGATACGCTGCTGGCCCTACGCGAAGCCGGCCTCCCCGTGACGGAGCAATGGCTGGCAACGGCCGATGAGTTCATCGAAGACGAATACGCCTTCTACGACAAAGTCGAACGCATCTTCGGCTATCCCCTCATCGCCAAACCAGTCGACGACGGTTGTAGCTCCGCCGTGAAGCTGATCAAGCAGCGCAACGAGCTGCACTCCTACTGCCACCTGACCTTCCGCCCGTCCACCCTCGACGAGGTACACTCTCGCCGGGAAATGAAGCTAACGGCAAAGGATGAATGGCCCATCAACAAATCCAACATCCTCTTCGAACAAACCATTACGGCTGCCGGAGCGGAAAAATTCCTGGAGATCACCGGCGGTATGCTGACGCACTACGGCGTGGACGGTACAGTGCGGTATGAACTCTTCGAACCAAGCGAAACGCTCGCCGGTGGCGAAGTCCTCAGCCTCGAAGAAAAATTCCTCGCTGGCGAAGGGCAGAACCTGACGCCGGCCCGGCTGGCGACGACGGAGTATAGCTACGACTACGTAGCGGGCCAGGTCAAGGCCGACCTGGAGCGCGCTGCGCGCGCCCTCAACGTACAGGGATACTGCCGCATCGATGCCTTCGTCCGGGTATTTACCGACGGTAAGGTCGAGACCGTCCCCATCGAAATCAACAGCCTGCCGGGGATGACGCCGGCTACGGCAATCTTCCACCAGGCCGCCATTGCCGGCTATCAGCCAGCGGAGTTCATCAGCCGTATCCTCGCTTTTGGTAAGGCCCGGCGAGACCGCGGCACGGCAACGCCCGTCACAGAACAACCGACGGAGGCAGCCACCACCGTAGCCGCGCCGATCGTCATCAAGCCCATCATCCAACCGACGGAGACACCAGTTGCGTTTTCGGACCCGCCTCCTGACCCCGCCCTTGCACCTGCGGCCCCGCCCACGAAATCAATGGCATTTGATCCTGCTCCCGAGCCTATGAATTATCAAGAACCTGAACAAGAATCAACGCCGGCCTATACCACCTCGGCGGCGGACGGACCTAACTTCAAGACCCGCGCCCTGGGCACCCTCCAGAGCCTGGGCCGCATGCTGAAGTCCGCCTACTTCTGGAAAAATGCCCTGGCTGCCATCCTTTTCTTCGTGGTTTGCTTCTTCGTATTACGCACCAGCCTGGGACTTTACACCTCCCACGGCAGCAGTACCGAACTGCCCGACTTCGTAACCATGCTCCAGCCAGATGCGGAAGACCTGGCAGACGACCTCGGCCTCACCCTGAAGTTCGAAAAAGGCGCTTTTGATCCCAATCGACCTGCCGGCATGGTTGTCTTGCAGCACCCTCGCGCTGGCTCCGGCGTTAAGAAAAACCGGTCCATCTACCTCACCATCCTCAGCGATGAAGCACCGATGATCCAGCTCCCAGGCCTGGTCGGCAACTACGACTATACGCAGTACACCAACCGACTGGAAAAATCGGCCGACATCAGATCGAAGGTTCGCGAACAGGTGTACGACCCAAAGCAAGAAGAAAACACCATCCTCCATTTCTTTTACGGCGACCAGAAAATTACCGACGCCGACCTGCGTTCCGGGGTGAAGGTCCCTCAGGGTTCCGAACTCGAGTTCGTGGTCACCGTGCGGCAAACCGGCGAAGTTTCCGTGCCCAACTACAAGTGTAAGAAATTTGGTGTCGTTGAATTCCTGCTGGATGGTGCCAATTTACTCGTAGGTAAAGTCTACGGCGACGTCTCCGACCGCAGCGAAGCTTACGTAGTTCGGACCGAACCTCCCGGAGGGAAAATGGTCCCCGTAGGCTCCAAGTTTGATATTTACCTGGCGGAGCGGAAACCGGATGAGTGTGAGTAGCGCCTGCGGCGCTGCGCTTCGCGCTTGTTGCAGGGTCGCTTCGCTCCGGTTGCAGAGATTCGCTTACGCTCGCGTTGCAGGGGTTGCACCTGTTGCAGCCCGCACCACAGAGCAGGCATTGTAATAATAGCGAAGTCTCCGCACCCCCCCCCAACAAGGAGCGAAGCAACTGACCTGCAACCGGAGCGTAGCTACCCCGCAACAAGGAGCGAAGCGACTGACCTGCAACCGGAGCGTAGCTACCCCGCAACAAGGAGCGAAGCGACCACGCACTTTACCACCCATAAAACCGTTCTCCTACTCCAAGTGATCACCATGAATGTAAGACTACTACTATCCGCCCTCTTCCTCGGGCTGGCTTTTTCTCCCATTTTTGCCCAAACCTTCCGCCCATTAGCGGGCTACGAGACCCTACGGGAACGTACCGCGGGCAAGCCCTTACCTCCTAACGAAAAGGCCGATTGCGGCGAGTTTGACCTGAGTGCTTTTCAATTATTTGGCCCGGGCGATAGCCGGGGCATTCGGGTTGGTGCTGACACTACGGGATTAGGCAGCGGCACCATCACCTACCAGTGTGACGGTTGTGCCACAGCAGACTTCGGCACGGCTTCCGTTGCCCGCGACACGCTTTTTTACGGCGCGGACGCAGGTGCAGAAATGGGCTTAGACACCTTCCGTATTTCCGGCTGCAACGACGCTGGTGACTGTGGTCCGGAAACAACGATCATCGTCCTCGTCAGAAGAGCAGACCGGGACATCGACCTCGGCAATCAGGACATCGATCCGCGCGGCGTGATCGAAGTGGTGGTTCCCGACGGTGGCCTACCGGGTGGCACCTTATGCCGCAGCATCGAAAACTGCGCTACGGACTACCCGGGCCGAGGGCAACGCTTCAGCTTTATTACCGGGCAGGAAGGCGGTAATGACTTCCGCTACGTCGCTGCCGGATACCGGGGCACCGACGCGGTTTGCGTTACCATTTGCAACGAATTTGGCATTTGCGATACTTACCGCACCACCTTCGACATCGACGGGGTGACCGCCAACCTGCCGTTCTTCGACGACTTCGCCTACGCCGGCAACCGGCCCCGGCCCGACCTGTGGCAAGACGACGACGTGCTGATCAACCAGAATTTTGCCATCGACCCGCCTTCCATCGGTGTGGCCACCTTTGACGCCGTCGACTTCAGTGGCAATCCCTACCCCGCCGGCAGTGGTGGTGCCACCACCTCCATCCGGGATTACCTTACTTCCGTCCCGATCAACCTACAGGGCGAATCAGGTACGACCCTGTCCTTCTACCTCCAGCCCCGCGGGCTGGGTAACCGCCCGGAGGCGCAGGACAGTTTCCTCGTCCAGTTCCTCAGTCAGAGCGGCAGCTGGAATACCGTTTTCGGCCAGGGCGGACTGCGGACCACGGAGCCTAATAACAGCTTCCGGCCGTTTATTGATACCATTCTCAATGTACCCAGCGAATACCAGTACTTCGGTTTCCAGTTCCGTTTTGCCAGTAAGACCAGCGAACAAGGGGCGGTGGATATGTGGCATTTGGATTATGTGAAGCTGAGTAATACGGTTACTAATCAGATTGTACAGGATCTTGCATTTACCGACCTCCCCGAGTATTTGACCGCGCCCTACTCCGCCATCCCGCTGCGCCACTTAAGGGCCGGGGGCGACGAGCTCATTACCGAAAGCTTCACGCTAGCTGTCCGTAATCACTTCAGTGGAGTCCTCAATATTAGTCGGGGTCCATTTAGTGTATTGACGGAAGTTCCCAATTCTCCGGCAGTTACGAATGCGGACCTTACGGCCCTGTTCAGCGGAGGGAACGGGGTAACAGCAGAGTCTGAAATTCGTCGGACGGCAGACCTCCGTAGCCAGGCCTCCAACTTTGCCGAGCTACGTAATTTTTTGTTTAACATGGCAGACCCGGAAGAATCGTTCAACTTAACCACGCTTTACGGTTTTGTCAGCGATAACCAGGACAACAATTTTGCCAACCGTGCACTTACCACGAATGATACCGTAACGAATACTACCAACTTCGGCGAGTACATGGCCTACGACGACGGCACCGCCGAAGTCACCCTTGAAGGCAATAACGGCACCACCATCCTCCAGCGCTACGATGCTTTCGTGGAGGATTCCCTGGTGGGCATCCGGGTCCGGATTCCGCGAGGACTACGGTCACCGGGTAGTCAAACCCTACGGCTGGTGGTCTATACCGGCACAGATGTACCGGATACCCTGGTCACCACCTATGACACCACCGTCGTTTATGCGGAAGACTTCCACCTGGACAGCCTGCAGGGCTACACCACCTATGTGTTGCCCGAAGCGCTACCGCTGGAGGTGGGCACCTACTTCGTTGGCTGGGAGCAGCTGCGTTCGGATGCCAACATCGGTATCGGTTTTGACCGCAACAGCCGGCCCGAAGGTGTACAGTTTTTCAATAATGGCAACGGCTGGCAAGCCATCACCGGTACTACTACCGGGGCCATCATGATCCGGCCATTGCTTTCTGGCTTTGAAGGCTTCACGACCAGTACGCCGGCGCAGACCGTCTCCGAAGCTTTGGTAGATGTATTCCCGAATCCTACCACCGGCACCTTGCACCTGCGGCCGCGCCAGATTGCCGGAACGGCCCCGCTAAGCTATCGCCTCTACTCCATGAACGGTGCACTACTCTCCCAAAACGAGGCTAACGATCGAATGGAACTCGGGCACCTGCCTGCCGGGATTTACATCTTGGAAGTCACCAACGGAACGACGGGTAGCCGGCACAAGATTGTGCGGCATTAAATTTGTCCCCGTTAATCCATTTGGGTAACCACGGTGTTACCCCAAACTAAACAGCAAATCTTATGGACGCAACGATCCAGGAACTCAAAACCCGCGAAACCGCAGGAGAAAAAGACTATGTATTACTCGACGTACG
>JBLHRW010000063.1:0-17116 GCA_047626445.1 Neolewinella sp. | reverse complement strand
CCTTAGCGCCTTAGTCGTTCCCTGCCCCGCCTACCGTAAAAACGAAGCGAATCCAATTTTCTACCTTTCCCCAAGCAATACACCAGCCTATGTTCCCCATCGTCTACCTCAACGGCCAGTACCTCCCCAAAGAACAAGCCGCACTCAACGTTGCCGACCTTGCCATCCTGCGAGGTTTCGGCATCTTCGATTACTTTCGCTACACCGACGGTCAGCCGCGTTTTATCGAAGACCACCTCGATCGTTTTTCGCGCAGTGCCAAACTGCTGGCCCTCGAAATACCCGCCAGCCGCGAAGAACTCCGGGAGGCCGTCCACCAACTGATCGCTCGCAACGGCGGTGGTGACGGCGGTATCCGCTTCGTACTCACCGGCGGCTATGCGCTGGATGGCTACACCCCCACCCATCCCAACCTGGTGGCCATGGCCTACCCTTTTAAAGGCCACTCCACCGAAGACTACGAACGCGGCATGAAGGTACACCTGCACCACTACGAGCGCCAGTTCCCCGAAGTAAAATCCATCGATTACCTGGAGGGCATCCGCATCCAGCCGATGCTAAAATCTCTTGGCGCCGACTACGCCCTGTACGTTGATCGTAACGACAACGTCCGGGAGAGCGACCGCTCCAACTTCCTGATCGTCAAAGACGGCAAGTTGATCACCCCGGTGGACAACATACTGCACGGCATCACCCGCCTACACCTGCTGAAGTTGGCTGGCCAGCTCGGTATCCCCATCGAAGAACGCCCCGTCTCCGTCGCCGAACTAAAGGCCGCCGACGAGGCGATCATCTGTAGCTCAATGAAGGGAGCTATGGCGATTACTCTTGTTGATGGGGTGGCTGTGGGAGATGGGTTGCCGGGCTTGGTTACTCGGCGGTTGATGTTGGGGTGGGAAAAATACGTTTAACAAGAAACACCCCTGGAGAAATTAACCTCATTCCAGAGCGTAACAAAAAAAGCCCGCCCACTAAAACAGCAGACGGGCTTTCCCAATAATTTAAGTTCCAGCAAAGCCAGACAGATTTCGGCTAAAGCTTACTTCCCATCCACCTCCTCAAACTCCACATCCTGAACATCGTCAGCAGCTTCGGTTGAAGAATCATCAGCACCGGCGTCAGCGTCAGCAGTGGCATCGCCACCACCAGTTTCCTGCTGGGCCTGGTAGATGTCCTGGCTGGCAGCATTCCATGCGGCCGTCAGGGTTTCGGTAGCAGCGTCGACTTTGTCGAGGTCCTCAGATTTGTGAGCCTCTTTGAGGTCAGCAACGCCGGCTTCAATGGCAACTTTCTTCTCCTCGGGGATCTTCTCACCGAATTCCTTCAGTTGCTTCTCCGTCTGGAAGACCAGCTGGTCGGCAGCGTTGAGTTTCTCTACGCGCTCCTTGGCTTCTGCGTCAGCGTCGGCGTTGGCTTCGGCTTCCGCCTTCATGCGTGCGATGTCCTCTTCGCTGAGGCCGGTACCAGCTTCAATCTTGATGCTCGTTTCCTTGCCGGTGCCCTTGTCCTTAGCAGAGACCTCCAGGAGGCCGTCAGCGTTCAGGTTAAAGGTTACCTCCACCTGAGGCGTGCCACGCGGTGCTGGTGGAATGTCTCCGAGTACGAAGCGACCGATCGGCCGGTTGTCCTTACTCATCGAGCGCTCGCCCTGCAGTACGTGAATTTCCACGCTCGGCTGGTTGTCGGCGGCCGTAGAGTAGACCTTAGACTTCTTAGAAGGAATGGTCGTGTTGGCCTCGATCACCTTGTCGAACATACCGCCCATCACTTCGATACCGAGGCTCAGTGGGGTTACGTCCAGTAGCAGTACGTCTTTTACGTCACCGCTCAGTACACCGCCTTGGATGGCAGCACCGATGGCGACTACTTCGTCGGGGTTTACGCCTTTGTTAGGCTTCTTACCAAAGAACTTCTCAACGGCTTCCTGAATCCGGGGGATACGGGTAGAACCACCAACGAGGATGACCTCATCGATTTCGTCTTTGCCCAGGCCGGCGTCCTTCAGCGCCTGCTCGCAGGGCTTGAGGGTACGCTGTACCAGGTCATCGGCCAGTTTCTCGAACTGCGCGCGGCTGATCTTAACCACAAGGTGCTTAGGCACACCGTCAACGGCCGTGATGTAAGGCAGGTTAACCTCCGTTTCCGTGCTGGAAGAGAGTTCAATCTTAGCTTTCTCAGCGGCTTCCTTGAGGCGCTGGAGGGCCATCGGGTCCTTCGTCAGGTCGATGTTCTCTTGCTTCTTAAAGGTCTCCGCGAGAAAGTCGATCAGCACCCGGTCGAAGTCATCACCACCGAGGTGCGTATCACCGTTGGTAGATTTCACTTCGAAGACGCCGTCGCCCAGGTCAAGAATAGAAATGTCGAACGTACCACCACCGAGGTCATACACAACGATGGTCATGTCCTTGCTCCGCTTGTCAAGGCCATAGGCCAGGGCCGCTGCGGTCGGCTCATTGATGATCCGGCGGACCTTAAGGCCAGCTATTTCGCCAGCTTCTTTCGTCGCCTGACGCTGAGAGTCGTTAAAGTAGGCCGGAACCGTTACTACGGCTTCCGTCACTTCAGTACCGAGGAAGTCCTCGGCAGTCTTTTTCATTTTTTGCAGCACCATGGCGCTAATCTCCTGCGGGGTATACAGACGACCGTCGATGTCGACACGGGCAACGCCGTTATCGCCTTTCACGACTTTATAAGCCACACGGCTTATGTCATTCTTGCATTCATCAAAGCGCATACCCATAAAGCGCTTAATGGAAGCTACCGTACGCGTCGGGTTGGTGATCGCCTGACGTTTGGCCGGCTCGCCGATTTTGCGTTCGCCGCCGTCCAGAAAGGCTACGATAGATGGCGTAGTGTTACGGCCTTCTTCGTTGTAGATCACGGTGGGCTCACTGCCCTCCATTACCGCCACGCACGAGTTGGTTGTACCGAGGTCGATACCAATAATCTTGCTCATACGATTGTATATTTTATAATGGTTAGTTGATAATCTTGTCGGCCATTACAGGCAATCTTTGTGCCGCGTGCCAAAGTTTGGGTACTGGGTGTCAGTTTTTCCGTCGCTCCCTGGTTTGAATGCCATGGCTGTCATTTTCAGCGTCGGGGTTGCGACATTATGGCAGGCGGGGTGGTCCCCTCAGGTTTTTTGGGCGGGGCCGCGGGTGCAGGGGAGGCTTTCCCGTCGGACGGCTACGCGTCAAGGCCAAAGGCATTGCAGCGTGGGCCGTCGGGCGGGTCATCACCCTGCTCCCTTAAACCCTCCCCTGCACCTGCGGCCGCGCCCAGAAAAACACGCTACTACAACTTTTTAAAAAGTTGTAGTAGCGCCCCCAAACCTCCCAAAACAACTTTTTAAAAAGTTGTAGTAGCCAACACTCCCCTTACCTTGCGCCGCCCCAACCCAATCAAAAATGACCACACCCCTCCAATTAAAACAAGCCCTGCTCGCCCATTGCCAGACAAAAACGGCAGAGCGCATCACCGCGATCACCGATTCCCTGGCCGGTATCGAAACCTCCCGCAATGCGGAAACCAAATCAAGCGCCGGCGATAAGTTTGAAACCGGCCGCGCCATGATGCAGATGGAAGAAGCCAAACTTCAGGGCCAACTTTCCGAAGCCCTGAAGGTCCGCCAGGTCCTCGATCAAATCAATCCTGAGCACCTGCCGGCCCGCATCGCTGCCGGCAGCCTAGTTGCCACCAACCGTGGCAATTACTTCCTGGCCATCGGGTTAGGAAAAATTAAGCTGGAAGGCCGCACCTTTTTCTGTACGTCTCTAGACGCTCCCATCGGCAAAGCGCTGCACGGTCGGGAACCTGGTGACACTTTCGTTTTTAATGAACTGGAGTTCGAGATCAAGGGAGTTGCTTAACTGCCAGCCCTGAAAGTCAGAAATAGTTCAAGAACGCAATCAAGGGCTACAAACGGGAGTTCGGACGCTCGGAGGTTACGATCGACAAAATCACTTCGCAATTCCGCCGATAACAACGCTCCGAGGTCCTTACATTATCCTTCTCGGCGGACTGAGGACCTCGGAGCGTCCACACTTGGCCTTTTAGCCCTTGATTCGCTTCAAGAGCCTGTTTGGAAGAAAAAACGCGCAGCGTTTTCAAAAGCCCTCCCCCGTGGGACCGCAGCAGGCGGCCGCAAAGCACACGGTGGGGAGTTCTTACGATTGCTCCGTAACTGCCAACCATCCTACAATAAATATCCTCGCCCTTCCCTACCTTAGGGACGCCGTATAAATAACTTACGGCGTTCCTTAGTGAACCTTTTACTTATACACTTATGTCGACACGCCTACTTTTTCTACTATTGCTTAGCCTGCCGAGTATAATATTCGCCCAGGTCCGCCTTAACGAAGCCGTTTCTTCCAACAGCATTTACCTGGATGAAGACAACGACTCCCCCGACTGGCTCGAACTCTACAACTCCGGCACGCAACCCCTTGACTTATCAGGTTTCACGCTCTCCGACAAAGCCGACAACCCCGGCAAATGGGCCATTCCAGCAGGACTGACCTTAGCGCCCGATCAGTACGCCTTCTTTTGGGCTTCAAATAAAGACCGGACCACCCCAGCTTCTTACCGAACCCTCGTTAACCGAGGCGATAGTTTCCGCTATCTTATTCCTTCCGGCTCCCTTCCCGATTCCTGGGCGAGCGCCGGTTTTAACGATTCCGGCTGGGCCGAAGGCCCCAGCGGCTTCGGCTACGACGACGGCGATGACGCCACCATCGTCCCCACTGACACCAGGTCCGTTTTCCTGCGTCGCCAATTTACCGTCAGCTCCCTCGAAGGCCTGGAAGAATTGCTGTTCGACGTTGATTTCGACGACGGCTTCGTGGCCTACCTCAACGGCACCGAGATCGCTCGGGTAAACATGAACGGCAGCCGGCCAGCCTGGAACGCCTTCGCCACCGACAACTACGAAGCACGCATCATCAATGATGGGCTACCTCTACGCTTTTTTGTCGACGACCCGGCCAATCTTCTAATTGCCGGAGACAACCTACTCTGTATCCAGGTGCACAACGTCAACGAATTCTCGTCCGACATGAGCATCATCCCCTTCCTCTCCGCCCGTTTCGCAGGCCTCAATAATGAAGGAGTGACACCTCCGGCCATTCTCGAACTTCCCCGCGCGACCCTGCACACCAACTTCAAGATCTCCGCTTCTGGAGAAACCCTGTTTTTACACGATGCCAACGGGGTATTTGTGGATAGCCTGCGGGTGTATGGTGTCCCCTCCAATGTTTCTGTTGGTATACCCGGCAACGGAGGCGAGCCCAGCTTGTTCCAAATTACTACGCCAGGAGCGCGGAATCCAGACGCCGGCTTCGCAGGCGTCGTCACCGAATCAGTCACCTTCTCACAAGCCGGAGGGCCCTCCAATGCCCTCTCCCTCGGCCTAACCGGAGCCTCCGCCCCCAACCAGTTACGGTACACACTCGACGCTACGGAGCCTACGGTTGCTTCCCCCTTGTATTCCGCCCCGTTGACCATCGATGCGACTACGGTGGTACGCGCAGCGATCTTCCGGCCAGCCTACCTCCCCTCCCCCACCCAATCGGAAACATACCTCATCGGGATCAACCATACACTGCCCATCGTTTCGCTGGTCACCGAACCCGATAATTTTTTCCACCCCGTCACCGGGATGTACGTTCTGGAAGAAGGCTACGAGGGCGATTTCCCCTTCTTCGGCTCCAACATCTGGGAAGAAATTGAAAACCCAATCAACTTCTCCTTCTATGAACCTGACGGGAGCAACCGCTTCCAACTCAATGGAGGGGTAAAGATATTTGGCGGCTGGAGCCGGGCGAATAACCAACGCTCCCTCTCCATATTTTCGAGAAACCGGTATGGAGCGGATGCCATGGAGTACCCCTTCTTTCCCCAACGTCCTTTCGCCGAATTCCAGGCACTCGTGCTGCGCAATTCCGGCAACGACAACGGCGGGTCAATGCTGCGAGATGTGGTGCTGACCAGTTTAATGGAGAACTCCCACGTCGATATCCAAGCTTACCGCAGTGTTGCCTCCTACCTGAACGGGGAATACTGGGGGCTTTACAACCTGCGGGAAAAAATCAACGAGCATTACCTGGCCAGCTTACACGGTCATGATCCGGATGAGGTCAACCTCGTCGAACGAAACGGAGACATCATTCACGGCAGCAACGAGACATATCAGGCGATGATCAATTTTGTCGCCGCCAACTCGCTCGTCAACCAGGCGAACTACCAACAGGTGGCCGACCAGATTGACCTCGATAACTTCATCCAGTACTACGCTGCGCAGATTTACTACGACAACACGGACTGGCCCGGCAATAACATCAAATACTGGCAGCCCGAAGGCGGAAAATGGCGCTGGATTCTGTTCGACACCGATTTCGGTGCTGGCATCTGGAATGGCAATGCGGCGAATTCCAACACCCTACAGTTTGCGCTTCGGGCCGACGGGCCGAACTGGCCGAACCCTCCCTGGTCCACCTTGTTGTTTCGTCGCCTGATGGATAATACCGGCTTCCGCCTCCGCTTCATCAATCAGTTAGCCGATGAGATGAACTCCCGGTTCTTACCGACCCCCGTCATTCTTCACATCAACGAACAGGCCAGAGCCATTGAGCAGGAAATACCGCGGCATCAGCAACGATGGGAAGCGGACTATGACTGGGACAATGGCATTGAATCTATGCGTATATTTTTCAGGAACCGCCCCGCCAGTATGAAGAATTTCGTCAAGCAGCAATTTAACCTGCCGGCCCACCATCGCCTGACGATCCGGGTTACCGACACCCAGGCGGGCTACGTGGAAGTGAACAGCCTCACCATCAACGATAATGTTTGGACCGGAGACTACTTCCAGAACGTCCCCATCCGAGTAAAAGCAGTGGCTAAAGAAGGCTACACTTTTCAATACTGGGAGCTGGGCAATACTGCCACGACCGAGGAGATACGCCTGACCCTGTTCCTGCCTACGTCGCTGCGGCCCGTCTTTACGGAAGACGCTAATAATGTCTCCGATCCTAACGGTAGCCTGGCCACCATTCGGAAAATCGTAGTTGCCCCCAACCCTTCGTCTGGCCCGCTCCGGCTGACTTTCCAGGCGATGCGGGGCACCCATCTGATGGCCACCCTAATTGATGCTCAGGGCAGGAAGGTGCGGCAGTTATTTGATGCTGATTTTCCGGCGGGAACGCAGGTGCAAAGTTTCGGTTTAGGCAACCGTGCTTCCGGCGCTTACTGGTTGGAGCTGCGCGAACCGGGGGGTGGCTCGGTGGCTTTGCGGTGGCTGAAGCAGTAGTAGAAGCCTGCAGGAGTTTTCGGTTTTACGACCACTGACTCCGTAGGAGTCGAACATTATTTGCCCCGGGTGAGGCGGTACGTCGAAACCCGGGGCAAATATGGTTCGACCACCACGTGGTCACCATTACATCCCCAACTGTGGCAGCTGATCCACGGAATGATAATGTTGCAGTACAGCTACAGGTTACTTCAATCGTCAATCGCCTGCCCAACCAATTGGCGAAACTTCCATCCGGTTTCGTCATTGACTGGCCCTTGGGTCTGTTTCATTAGCACGCCGATAATTTTCTCTTTGGGATCAGCGAAGTACTGGGTATTAAAGTACCCACCCCAGTCGAAAGTGCCGATACTTCCCCTTCCTCCCATATCTTGCCCTTGCTGGTCAATAACACCAAAGGCTAGACCATAATTAGTGCCCGACGCTCCCAACAAGTCGCCTACCTGGTTGGCCATGATGGTTTGGATGGTCGTCCGGCTAAGTAGCCGAGTGCCGTTCAACTCCCCGTTATTCAAGTACATCTGTAAAAACGTCGCATAGTCTTTAGCTGTGCTGGAAAGCCCGGCACCTCCCGAAAAGAACCGCTTGGCTCCCTTAATTGGGTAGTCAGGGTCGTAAAAAGTTGTAGGATACCGGATCCATTTATTGTCTTCCTTTTTCTGAATGGAGACCAATCGGCGCTGGTTAGACTCCGGAAGATAGAACCAGGTATCACTCATACCAAGTGGGTCGAATATTCTAGTCCTGAAAAAATCATCCAACGGCATTTCAGCCATTAGCTCAATAAAATAACCAAGCACATCAAGGCCTTCGCTATAGGTAAATTTCTCTCCCGGATGGTGATGCAGGGGAAGTTTAGCCAGTTTTTTGACACTCTCTTCTATGCTGATATCCTCCGTCGTAAATAAATCAGTAACCCCTGCCTCTGCGTAGATTTTCTTAAACCGAGGATCACCGTCGATAACACCATAACCAAGCCCCGAAGTATGGGTAATCAGGTGCCGGATGGTAATGGGCTTATCGGCAGGTACGGTAGCGTAGGTGCCGTCAGCGTACACCGTATCAAGTACCTGTGCGTTTTTAAATGCTGGAATGTATTTAGCAATGGGGTCGTCCAGTCTAAATTTACCTTCTTCCCAAAGCATCATCACAGCCGTTGACGTAATCGCCTTAGTTTGGGAGGCGATTCGGAAAATGTCATCCCGTTTCAAGCTTCTGCCTGACGCATTATCGGCCATCCCAAAAGCCTTATGGTAGACAATTACCCCGTTCCTGGCCACCAAAGCAACAACCCCGGGAACCTGGCCTTCATCAACAGCCTTCTGGCACATGGCATCTATTCTGGCCAGGCGCTCTGCCGACATGCCAACGCTCCTTGGTGCGTCTTCAATAAGTACTGGCGAGGTCATCCCTGAGCGTGTCTGAGCGAACACCCCTAACGAATACACCGTAAGGAGCAGTAGAAATACATTTTTCATTTCAGTAGTTTTATTGACTAAACATACATCCAATACACTCAAAACCCGCATCTTAGTAAATAAACCACCCTATCATGAGAAACATCCTCCTACTCACGCTTCTCTGCTTCACGACTACGCTGACCGGACAGACACGACAAGACACGGTCTACAATCGCTGGGGGCAGCTTGCCAACATCAAGCACTTGAGCAAGCTAGATACCGAAGGGGTATCCAGAGCCTACCTGTTTATGCGCGGCCTTACGTCCGGAGATGAAGTCTGGCAGATTGACAGCATCAGTGTCTTCAACGCCGAAGGAAAATATATCCGGACCCGGCCGATCTCCGAATTAGATTCGGACAGAAAAGAAACTTCTGGCACCGCCAAAAGGCGAAGCCTAATGCCCACATTCCCCGAAGAAGAGCAACGCAACCATGTCAATGAACGCCACTCTATCGTCGACATCGTCCACGTTTCAGGTTATGCCGGCACCAAGGCTTCCGCCACCATCAACCTCTGGATTACCGGAGAGGAAGACCTACCCCTGCAGCTAATCAACAAACCTGAGAACATCACCCTTACTGGCCTACCTAAAGCCCTGCCTACCGGTAGTCATGAACTGACTGTTACCGTAGATATGGTACCAGGTGTCAGCCAGCAAACGCTTCGCCTGTCTGGCCCTGACAAAAAGGTCTACGACATACGCCTGGCATTACGCGGTCATGACCTGACCGAGGAAGACTTCATCCCGGGCAAGGGCCCATCCCAGCTCAAACAGTTGGATGCGACGGAACGCGAGCACCTTTACCTACGGCTGCAAAGCACCGAGAAACTCCTCAACCTTTATCAGGAAGATAAACTTCGTTACCATTTCCCAATTGGCCGGCAGATCGATCAAATCCCCGTATACCACCTTCCTCCTGGCGATTACCGGATGGAGATCGTTGACCTAAGCACAGGAGAGAAGCGGTCTTATGGGCTAAAACGATAATAAACGGCCTGCGGCCTTTTTAGACGCTGCGCTTTTAGGGCTTCCGCAACCAAACCTTGTCCAGAAGCCTTTGGCCCATTCGCAACTGAAATACACTACCGCAGGCAGCAGCGAAGCTCATTCCTCCTTCTTAGTGTTGCTCTTAGTGCCTTAATATCTTAGTGGTTACTTCTCCCTTTCACCGAATCCCCCGATAAACCCACTTCCGCAACGCCTCCCCATACCGCCCCGTATAAGGAGAAGTCTGGGTCATCAAAATGGCGTATAGACCATTCGCCGGATCGACGAAAAAGAAGGTAGAATAGGCGCCACTCCAGTAATAGCGGCCCGGGCTGTCCAATCCATCTTTCGGGAGATCGACGGTAACGCCGAAACCGAGGCCGAAGGTTTGGCCGGGGGCATAGGCATTGCTGCCGATATGGTTTTGGGTCATCAGCTCCAGGGTTTCTGCTTTCAGAATGTGTTTGCCGTTGGCCTTTCCGCCGTTCAGGAGCATTTCACAAAACTTGCCATAGTCGGCCGTTGTGGAAAGCAGACCATGAGTGCCACCAAAAACGGTATGGCCGTTAGCCGGAGATTGATTCCTATCTCGTACCAGCTCCCCATCAACAACTTTGTAGAGCTTGGGCATACGAGCGGCCTGCTCGGGAGACATATTGTATCCCGTATCCTTCATCCCCAGTGGTTTAAAGATGCGTTTGCGCAGGTAATCATCCACCGTTTCGCCGGAGAAATACTCGATAAGCAGCGCGGCAATATCCGGAGATGCACTGTAGGACCATTGCGCTCCTGGCTGCCCGATCATCGGCAGTTGAGAAAGTGTACGGACCCGAGATTTGATGTCCTTTTGTGGTGCATAGTAGAGGGCACGGGCGACGTCGTTGTCGAGTGTCGTCCCACTGAGGCCGTGGCTAAACCCGGCAGTGTGCGACAAGATCTGACGGATGGTAATTTTGCTTTGGGCGGCTACTGTTTCGCCATCCTTTCCTTCACTGACGTCTTTGGCTACCCGAAGGTTGCTGAATCCTTCCAGGTGTTTGCTGACCGGATCATCTAGTTCAAAATAATCCTTTTCCCACAGCTGCATCAGGGCTACGGAAACGATTGGTTTGGTCATCGACATCAGGTGAAAAACGTCGTCTGTTTTCATCGCTACTTCAGCTTCCCGGTCACTCATTCCCCAGGCGCCCTGGTGGACAACTTCGCCGTCTTTTACAACCAGGGATACGGCACCGGCGATGCGTTCCTCCGTGACTTCCTGCTGAAGGAAATCAGTATAGGCAGAAAATTTGTCTTCCGTTTGGGCGAGCAAAAGCTGACCGATAAAGAGCAAGGGTATAAGCAGACGTAAAACTTTCATTCGGAATAGTTTTTTGACAAGGTAATTATTTTTTGGCGCGAACGCAGGTGCGATGAAAACGTTTTAAGAAGCAAGGGATGTTTTCCGGAGCGTACCTCGCTGCGTTTACACTTTTCTTTGCGTCTGTATTTCGGCGGGATTAGCAAGGTCCGGCCCCGCCCGGTGCAAAGTCCGGCTAAAACAATGGAGCACAAACCAAATTACCGGCCACCACCGGATAAGTATGATGGAGTGGTAACCTTACCTACAACAAGGGACGCCGTATAAATAACTTAGGCCTTTTGAGGCCGTTTGGTTCACGCCCCAACAACGTAGTATCAGCATCATTCTTTTTCAAATAACTACCCCCTGGTCTCCCTTACTCCTGACCATCCTTCACTACCTTTATCCTAACTATGCGCTATCTCCTGATCTTCCTTCCTCTTCTCACCTTGCTACTCGTAAGTTGCAACAATGAGACTACTGACTATACTACCCCCAAAGCGCCCTATGCTATTGCAAGTATAGACGGGGAGGCCCTGAACGTAATTATCGAAATCCCAGCTGGCACCAACCATAAAATCGAGTATAAAACTGCTACCGGTTTCAGCAACGACACGCTACTCGGGGGCATCACCCGCATCATCAACTTCCTACCCTACCCCGGCAATTACGGGTTCGTACCCAACACCCTCATGGACCGCGAGCGCGGTGGCGACGGTGACCCGCTCGACGTACTGGTCATCTGTGAAAGCGTGCCTACTGGCACCCTGCTTCCCGTTATACCTATCGCGGCACTTCTCCTCCGGGACCGGGGGGAGATCGACACCAAGATTATCGCCGTCCCAGCAGATTCAACCCTGCGGGTCTTTCAACCGGAGAACTTCCTGGAGTTTGCCCTTGAACAAGACGCTGCCCGCTCTATCATAGAGGCTTGGTTCCTCAATTATAAGGGTCCCAAGCAAACAGAACTCATTCGCTGGGAAGACGAGACCTACGCGTGGCGGGAAATACGGAAATGGCGACTGGATAAGTAGTAGATAGTGGGTAGCTCGTAGTGGGTAGCGCTGCTACCGCATATGGATGCTCGCTTCGCTCGTTCGGGCTGAAGTTCGCAAAACTAAAAACCGACGAACGAAGGGAGTAAAGCCGTGCGGCAGCACTACCCACTAACCACTCCTTACTACCGACTACAAACTATACATATTCGTTAAATTTCATTATCCCTAACGTACCATTCCCTAAACAATTCGCGTTAAAGCATTGCTAAAAACGACCATTTAATAAGCCGTTAGCGCAAAAAGGTGTTAAAAAACCAGCTGTTCCGGCAAAAAGATGATGCTTTTACCACATTTAAGGTAACAAAGCCATTATTTTACGTTTAACACATTTGCGCTCCGGACCTTCCTCCCGGATTTTTGTATTCCACAATCCCAAAATTTTACGATGAAATACCTATTTACACTAATTGTCTGTTGCGCCTTTACGGTCATTCATGCTCAACAATTTGAGTGGAATACAAAGTCCGTTGAAGCCCATCCGAAGGAAGTGTTGACCAAAACGCCGGCACAGAATGCCTATGATGAGGCTTTCAACGAGCGCCAGACAGGCCAGGCGGGTATTTACAACCCTAACGCTCAAGGTACTCGTACAGCATTTGGAGAGGTCTATAATAATAATTTTCTGACCGCAAGCCACCCGATACTACCACTTGGCACGCTGGTTCAGGTTCAAAACCTTGATAACGGACGTCAAGCTAGTGTCAGGGTTAATGACCGGGGCCAGGAATGTGCCAACTGTCTGCTGATGCTTAGCCAAGCTGCGGCAAACCAACTTGGTCTTAATTACCGTGGTCGTGTATCCGTTGAGCGTACTGGTTTCAGTAACTGGAATCCGGCCGCCGCAGCTGTTCAGCCACAATCTTATGCTAATGTACCTGCCTACGGTGGACAGGTGACACGTCCTGTAGCCATTAATAAAACAAATCAATGGCAGTCCCGTGGTGGTACGGCGAACAACACGCCTCCTGCGCAGACCAACAGAGCGCCCATTGCTTATGGCGATCAGGCTGGCACCCCTTCAACGGGATACAATCGGCCACAAGGTTACGGCACGCCATCCCAGCAGGCCACGGCTTCAGGTAATTATGCCGTCCTGAGTCCCCAGAATGCTCCTTCAGTAATGTCTCGCGAGGTGCAGCCAGCAACCGTTAGCCGCCAACCAACAACTTACAGCCGTTACCCCACAGCTACCTCGCCAACGACCCAGGCGAATACCCAGCCTCGCAGCTACCAGCCTGTTCCCCGCGCAACAAGTGCCCCTGCGCCGTACTACCAGCAGCCGGCTCCAGTACAGCAGGCTACTCCTCCCCCATCTACCGTACTACGCTACCAGGAATCCCGCACGGTTCCTGCACCAACCACCTACAATACGCCACAGGCATATAATCCTCCTTCCGACATGACGGCCCGCACCGTGGCTGCTCCAACTCCGCCCCCAATGGCTCCTCCTGCCACTACACAAAGCGGCTATGTTGTCCAGCTTGGGGCCTACAATAATGAGGTGTACGCGAAAAACCGGGTAAGTCAGTTGAAGCAAATGGGCCTCAGTAACGTCTTTTACCGCGCTTTTCAAAAACCTGATGGCCAGTTCATCAACCGGGTATACGCAGGAACTTTCTCCTCGATGGCCGGCGCACAGCAGGCATCTAAGTTAATTCAGGGTAATTTTCAGATTGCCGGTATCGTCTCCTCTCTCTAGTAACCTGATCGTAATTTAATCAAGATTGAGGCGCGAATTCCAAAATGGAATTCGCGCCTTTGCTTTTAATTTAACCTTGTGAAAACCGAACGGAATTTTCCAAAATCCGTTTATTAACGTAGTATTTTCTGCGGTCTTTCCTTGTAGTTTAATAACTAAGGTAAATCGACGTATTTTAGCAGTTCTAAAGAGCTATAGTTTTTCAGGGTTTAACACCGGTTACAACATGAATGAAACAAGAACACAACTCCAGCCAGCAGTACTGCTGTTCCTGATCTCCGTATTTATTTTCCTGGCTTTTGGATGCGGCACCGGCGGTGGCAATGACCACCGCAGTGTGCTGGTGTTTTCCAAAACAGCAGGTTTTCGCCATGCTTCCATTGAAGATGGAAAAGAGATGTTCCTCCAACTTGCCGGGGAAAAGGGATTTAAGGTAGATACCACTGAGGACGCCTCGGTTTTTACCGAGCAAAACCTATCCAAGTATAACCTCGTCGTTTTCCTCAGCACGACGGGAGACATATTAAACGAAGAGCAGCAGATAGAATTGCAGCGATTCATGCAGGCCGGAGGCAACTGGATGGGCATCCATGCCGCCGCGGATACAGAGTATAAGTGGCCCTGGTATAACCAGCTCTGTGGTGCGTGGTTCCTTAGTCACCCGAAACACCAGGAGGCAACCATTTTAGTAGATGACCGTACCCACCCATCAACAAAGCACCTCAATGAAACCTGGACGCGCTTCGACGAATGGTACAACTATAAAAATATTCAGGAAGGGGTAACCACCGTCCTGAGAGCAGACGAGTCCACCTACGAAGGCGGTAAAAACGGAGACTTCCATCCACTGGCCTGGTACCGTGATTTTGAGAACGGCCGTTCCTTCTATACCGGTATCGGGCATACGCCCGAAAGCTACCGGGATGCCAACTTCGTGTCCCATATCTGGGGCGGAATGGAATACCTGTGGGGAGAAGAAAGTAAACCTGTTAGCTATGCGGACGTAAAGCGCACCCCGGAGACCAACCGTTTTGAGGTCGAAGCATTAGTCACCGGAATGAAAGAGCCGATGGAAATGGAGTTACTTCCAGATGGTCGCCCGGTCTGGATCACCCGCCAGGGGGAGATCCACGTTTACGATATGGATTTTGAGGCCTCAGCCAAAGTAGCTCAACTGGACGTCTGGACGGAGTTCGAAGATGGCCTTCTCGGAATTGCCCTTGACCCCGATTTTTCCAATAACAGCTGGATGTACCTCTACTATAGCCCTAACGGCGAAGCATCGGTCAATCGACTGAGCCGGTTCCAGTTTACCAATAACAAGCTGGAGCTGGACAGCGAGCAGATCATCCTCGACGTTCCCACCGACCGTAATAAATGTTGTCATTCCGGCGGCAGTGTCGAATTTGGGGGTACTGGCTTACTGCACCTCTCCATTGGCGACAACACCAACCCTTTCGAATCTGATGGCTTCGCGCCCATCGACGACAGCCGTGAGATCAAGAATTTTGACGCTCGTCGTTCTTCTGGCAACACCATGGATCTTCGTGGTGGCATTGTCAGAATCAAGGTGGAAGAAGACGGCAGTTATTCTATTCCCGAAGGAAACTTATTTACCGATCCTACACAAGGACGTCCGGAAATCTATGCCATGGGCATGCGGAACCCTTTCCGGATTCACGTCGATCAACACAATGGTAATGTTTACTGGGGCGACGTTGGTCCTGATGCCAGACAAGACAGTATCGATATGGGGCCACGTGGGCATGACGAAGTGAACGTTGCCCGTAAGGCAGGCTTCTTTGGCTGGCCGCTGTTCGTGGGAAACAACAAAGCTTACCACGCCAGGGATTTCACCACCGGCGAACTTGGCGTAGCATTTGATCCGGAAAAGCCGCTCAATGAATCGGCCTACAATACCGGTGCCCGGGAGCTTCCTCCGGCTCAGCCCGCTATGATCTTTTACCCCTACGCGCAGAGTGAGGAGTTCCCTCAATTGGGAACCGGTGGCCGTAACGCAATGGCCGGACCGGTTTTTTACCACGCGGACTATGCCGATAACGGTGGCCGATTCCCTGAGTACTACAACGGAAAATTCTTCTTCTACGACTGGATGCGGGACTACATCATGTCCGCCGACCTTGACGAAACCGGCTACGTGACCGCCTTTGAGCCCTTCTTGCCGAACGAGGAGTTACTCCACCCAATAGATATGTTGTTCAGCCCCGCAGGAGAACTTTACATCCTGGAGTATGGCCGCAAGTGGTTCTCGCGAAACAACGATGCCCGGCTAATTCGTATTCGCTATAATGCCGGCAACCGGGCTCCGGTAGCCGAAATAGAAATGGCGCAAACCATCGGCACCACTCCTTTCAAAATTGAAGCTGACGCCTCGAACAGCCTGGATTATGACGGCGATGACCTGAGCATCACTTGGCTACTTAATGATAAAGAAATCGGTAAAGGAGAAACACTTTCTCATGAGATCACCGCCGATGGTGAATACATTTTGGCGGCGGTAGTTCATGACGGCCAGGGGAACACGACCAGTAGGGAGGTTTCGCTTCTTGTTGGCAACAGTGTTCCCGAAATCGCCATCGAGTTAGCCGGTAACCGTTCCTTCTTCTTTGCCGACGAGCCACTTGACTACAACGTAAGAGTGAGCGACACGGAAGATGGAACCATCGACCCGCAGGCCATCACGGTCAGCCTGGATTACCTCGAAGGTGAAGACCTTGTACAGATCGAACAGGGCCACCAGGTGGCTGGTAAGGGAACTGCTTTTGCCATTGGCAAAAGCCTGATCGACGATGCCGACTGCGCCGGGTGCCATGCACAGAATGAGGCGAGTATCGGGCCAAGCTACCAAAAAGTGGCCGACCGGTACCGGAAGGACCCCGAAGCGGCCAAGTACTTAGCCGGTAAGGTCATCAATGGCGGTGGTGGCGTGTGGGGAGAGCAAAACATGGCCGCTCACCCGGACCTTGCCAAAGGAGATGCCGAGCAAATGGCGGAGTACATTCTCAGCCTTGCGGGCCCCGCTCCTTACGCAGAAAGCCGGCCGGCAAAAGCCAGCGTCCAACTCGACAAGCATAAGGCTGGAACACCCGGAAGGTATTACCTACAGGCCAGTTATACCGACAAGGGGGCCGGAGCCAGCCTTCCCAGGCTCACCACTAAGGAGGTAGTTGTTTTGCGATCACCGAAGATTCGCGCCGACAAATTCACCAAGGGCAACAAGGTGATGGCCTATCACGTA
>JBLHRW010000062.1:0-17141 GCA_047626445.1 Neolewinella sp. | reverse complement strand
ACAGTGTAAACTAAGTTTTTGAATGTCTCTGTTTGTCGCGTAGCGACTGCACTTGAGTTGCCTGGGACAAGGAGGAACGACGCAGTCCCAGGTAACGGAAAGGGCCCTTATTTTTTAACGACGTGGAGCGTCGTCAAGTTAATCCTTGGGTTCGTTACCCCGGACTTCGTCCAGGGTAACTATTGTGTATTCGCTACGCGAAATCAAGGCAACCTGAATGCATATAAACTTAGTTTACACTGTACTAATAGAACCTCCATAAGTTTTCGGTAAAAAGGATGACCACGTAGTGGTCTAAACATATTCCCCCGGGTGAAAGGTCGCAAAGCGGGCTTTTACCCGGGGCACGAGAAAGGGCGTAAACGTTGCGGCGCTGCGCGCCGCCAAGTAGCCCCCCATCCATTACCCCGGGTTTCGGCGTTCCGCCTCACCCGGGGCAAATATGGTTCGACTCCTCCGGAGTCCGCTAGGACAGTTAAGCCGAGGACTTCTGCAGGCTTCCACCAATATCCTTCATCCCATCTCCCCCACCGTTCATCCCAATTAGCCGGTCGTTTGCCCAATTAGTTGTTGGCGGAGCAGCCTCCCCCTAAATTTGGGCATGGATCAGAAGCGTAAAATTCCTTTAAGAACCATTACGGGGATATTATTAGCCACCTTCTGGATGGGTTTCGGCGTAATATTAATGGACCTGTACTTCGAACTTTCCGGTGCAAACTTCCTGCTGCTGTCCCTTTTCTCCCTAGGGTATTTCATGGTGACCTGGTGGCTTTCCCGCCGGAAAACAATCAGCCTCACCCCGAACTGGATTAAGTGGGAAAGCTTTGGCTTTGCCGTCCTGATCGCTGGTAGCACTTTAGGGGCAACGTTTGAGACCTTCCCCGAAGAACCGTTTTTGGTCTTCCTATTTGGAGAGTTCTTTGCCCTATCACTGTATGCCGTCTACCTGATCAATAAAGAGCTGTTGGTCCTGCAAGGCCCGATCTCCAGTTGGGGAAGTCGAAAGCTCTGGTGGCCGGCCTTTGGCATTGCCATTACCATGTTACTATTGGTCATGACGGCCTATGAGTTTGAGCCGGTGGTCAACCTATTGGCCACCCTCTACTTTTTGGCCTTATTCGTGCTGGGTATCCGCTGGCGGTTGGAGCAGCGCCGGAAGTTGCTGGTCATGAAAAGGGAGCAGACGCACATGGAGCTGGTCCACCTGCAAAGCCAGGTCAACCCACACTTCTTTTTTAATGCCCTGAATAATCTATATGGCTTGGTCAAACAGGACGCCGACCAGGCACAGGAGATGATTCTGCAGCTCTCCGATATGATGAGCTACGGCATCTACGAAGGGCAGAAAGAATGGGTTCCGCTGGATAAGGAGATCACCTACCTAGAGAACTTTATCCGTTTGCACCAGCAACGCTACCGGAAGCACATTGAGGTGGACTTCCGTAAAGACCTGAGCACTAAAAACAAGCAGGTAATGCCCCTATTATTCATCAACCTGCTGGAAAATGCCTTCAAGCACGGCGTAGAAAAACTTCGGGACAACGCCTACGTACACCTCGACCTGAAGGTCGATGAGCGGGGCATCAGCTTCACCGTAGAGAATAACTTTGACCCGGAAGAACGACCCGCCGAACCCGGCATCGGCATCGCCAATTTACAGCGAAGGCTGGAGCTCGTTTACCCCGGCCGGCACGAGCTTTTGCTTCACGAAGAACACGACGTATTCCGCGCAGAGTTGACCATCAACAACTCCCCAATCAAAAAAGGCCAGTCAAAGGTACCAGACTACCAGACTACCAGACCACAAGACTAAAATATGATCCGCTACTTGATTGTCGATGACGAACACATGGCCCACACCATCATTCAGGGCTACTGCGACCTGCTCCCCAACCTGGAGCGAAGCGGGAACGCCTACGATGCCATCGAGGCTATGCAGCACCTGCAAACCCACGCCGTAGACCTGATCTTTCTGGACCTGAACATGCCCAAGTTGAAGGGCTTCGACTTTCTCCGGACCTTGACCCACTTCCCCAAGGTGATCGTGACCACCGCCTACCGGGAATTCGCCCTGGAGGGCTTCGATCTCAATGTGGTTGATTACCTGCTCAAACCCTTTGGCTTCGACCGCTTTCTCAAGGCGATGAACAAGGTGATCAGTCCGGCAAAAGTCAGTAAAAACAGCGGGGTGGTAGCTGCCGGCCGGTCGGGCGGTGAACGCATTTTCCTACGAGGGGATAAAAGGTACGTCCAGATCGCCGTTGACGACATCCTGTTGCTCGAAGCCGCCGGTAATTACACCAAGGTCATCACCGCCGGAGCCACCATCCTCACCCGCGATAAAATATCCAACCTCCTCACCTACCTGCCACCGAAGAATTTCCTGCAGGTCCACAAGTCGTTTGCCGTGGCCATCCGGCACATCCACAGCATCGAGGGGAATCGGATAACGATTGGGACGCACTTGGTGCCGATTGGGAAGATGTATAAGGGGGAGGTGAATCGGTTGTTGGCTTAGGAGAGAACCTGAAAACAATGACCGATTTACCCCGCTCGGGACAAGAAAAACACCCTACCTTAATCCCCATGAAAGCGCTTTACCCACTTGCCCTCCTGTCCGCCTGTTTCCTAACCGCCTGCGGCCCCGAAGCCCCCACCGAGCCCAACGTCCTCTTCATCCTAGCCGATGACCTGGGCTACCATGACCTCGGCGTCACCGGATCAGACTACTACGAAACACCCCACCTCGACGCCCTGGCCAGCGGCGGTATCCAGTTCACCAGCGCCTACACCACCAGTCGCGTGTGTAGCCCCGCACGGGCAAGCATCATGACCGGGCAGTTCACCGGTCGCCACGGTATTACCGACTGGATCGGCGCGGCGACCGGCGAGGCCTGGCGCAAAAAAGGCCGCCACAATAAGGTGCTGCCCCCCGATTATGCTCATAACCTAGACACCGCCCACCACACCATGGCCGAAGCCTTCGGTGACGCCGGTTACCAAACCTTCTTCGCTGGTAAATGGCACCTCGGCGACGAGACTTCGCGCCCCGAAGACCACGGCTTCGCCATCAATAAAGGCGGCTACTCCAGCGGCTCCCCTCGCGGCGGCTATTTCTCCCCCTGGGAAAACCCGGTACTGCCCAACACTACCCCCGGCGAAAACCTGAGCATGCGCCTCGCGCAGGAAACCGCTGACTTCATCGCCGATCGCGACCGAGGCAAACCCTTTTTCGCCATGCTATCCTTCTACGCCGTCCACGGCCCCATTCAAACGACGGAGGAAAAGTGGCGGAAGTACCGGGAGAAAGCCGTTGAAGCAGGCATTGCCGATAACGGCTTTGGCATGGAGCGCCGCTTGCCCATCCGGTTACACCAAGACAACCCAGTTTACGCCGGGCTGGTGGAACAAATGGATGATGCCATCGGCCTGGTGATGGCCCAACTCAGGGCCCTCGGCCTCGATGAAAACACCATCGTCGTCTTCACCTCCGACCACGGAGGCGTTGCCTCCGGAGATGCCTTTGCCACCTCCAACGCGCCGCTGCGCGGCGGCAAAGGCTACCAGTGGGAGGGCGGACTACGTGTTCCACTCTTCATCAGCTACCCCCGCGAAGTTGACGCTGCCCGGCAGTCAAAAATTCCCATTATTGGTGCGGACCTGTATCCTTCGCTGCTAAGCCTGGCGGGCTTACCATCCACCACCCATCAAGTGATGGACGGCCGGGACTTGGTTGGAAACATCGACGATGGCATCGCCCCAGACCGTGCCCTGTTCTGGCATTACCCGCACTACGGCAACCAGGGCGGAGACCCCTCTTCCATCATTCGGCGGGATAATTATAAACTCATCCACTACCATGAAAACGGAAAAGACGAACTCTACGACCTCTACAAAGACCCCGCCGAACGGATGAATGTCGCGGCTCAATTCCCAGAACTGGCCATCGAACTCCGTGCCGAACTCCTCGACTGGCTGACCTCCGTAAACGCCCGTTTTCCGGAACAAGACCCGGTCTATGACCCCGTGAGGGCTGCCGGAGTGGCCCACTTTCGCCGGGATACATTGAAGCCTCGCCTGGAACGTCAGCGAACGGAAATGCTGCAGGCCGATTATTTACCTAATGCGGATTGGTGGAATAGTGCTCTAGGGTCCAGGTAGGCCCGGACTAGGCAGCCTCCGGCTGCCGTCACCTCGCGTGCCCGGAGGGCGACGCGACTGCTTGCGCCCGGAGGGCACTGCGTCCGGGTTAAACCAGCCATCACTTCTTCCCAGACAAAGCAATAATCAGCTCCATCCGCTGAGCATACCCCTCCAGGACTTTGCCAAGCTTAACAATCTCAACCTCCGCCTCCGGGAAATTCCGTTGCTCAATCGCCTCCCGGACACCGGGCAGTGTTTTTACGCCATACCCCGTGTAAAATCCAGGGGCATAAACGTGGTGCTTGAACCAGGGGCGGCGGGGCAGGCCTTCTTTGCGGGTCAGGGTACGCTCCAGGCTAAGGAAAAGCTGGTTGAGTTTGGCGCGGTCTGCGGCGGAGACTTTGATGGCAGTGTTGGCGTCATAACTGTTGGCCAAGTCGGCAATGCGGTGTAGGCCAGTTTGCAACGGGGCAAAGTTGAGGTAAGGAACCTCCGCTTTAGGTTTGGGGACGTTCAGTGTTTCACCGGGGGCGATGACCAATTGGTAGACACCATCCAGAATCAGGGCATTCTCCTTGGCGGTGGATTCACGCAATTGATCCGCCAGTTCCATCACCTCCTTACCGTAGCCGTTGACGATGTTACTGAAACGACTGAACTCGAAGGGGAGAACATCGGCATTGGCTAACCGGAGAGTGGTGCGGCCGGCTACTTTGACCAGGGTGGCACCGTAGCTGAAGTCGGGGTCCTTGAAGCGCTTGTAGTGCTCGTAAGAATCGTACATAGTGTGGTACTCTCCGCCGCTGCTCTCTCCGCCAAACCCAAGGTTAAAGGCGGCAACGCCCAGGTGCTGGAAGAAGGGAGAATAATCTGAACCAGAGCCAAGGGCATAGAGGGGAAAATGAGGTAAAGCCTTACCACCGCCAGCTCTGCTTTGGGCAGTTCTGCGTGCCAATAAAGACACGTCATGCTTAGGGTCCTTTACTTCAGTGGTGATCTCGCCGAAGAACTTCTCCAGCGTGTGGGAGCCACCGGCGCGCAGGTAGCCACGCCCAGTACCATCGGTATTGATGTAGGCTACGGCCTTCTTGCGCAGTTCTTCGGCGTGGGTCTCCACCCATTCGGTGGAACCAAGGAGTCCGGGTTCTTCGGCGCCCCAGGCGCAGTAGACCAGGGTCCGCTTGGGCCGCCAGCCGGTTTTGACCAATTCGCTTACGGCGCGCGCTTCTTCCAATACGGTGACCATGCCGCTGATGGGGTCGTTGGCGCCGTGTACCCACGCGTCGTGGTGGTTGCCTCGGATGACCCACTCATCGGGAAACTCACTGCCTTTCAGCGTCGCGATTACGTCGTAGGCGGGGGCGAGGTCCCAGTTGAATTCGACTTTCAGGTGGACTTTAGCCGGGCCGGGGCCGATCTGGTAAGTAATCGGTAGGGCGCCACGCCAGTGCGCGGGAGCAACGGGGCCGCCTAGCGCTTTGAGCAATGGCAGGGCATCGTGGTAGGAGATGGGAAGAACGGGAATCTTGGTCAGCGATTTATTGCCCTCGAGGGGAATCCGTTCGGCATCCGCCGTAGCGCCGTAGCCAGGGGTGAGGGGATCGCCGGGCTGCAGCGGCAGGTCCATCACCGCGCCGCGCTGTACGCCGTATTCGTTTTTGTAGGCGCCATCGGCGTAGGTTTCTCCCTGGTAGTAGCCGTCGTCTTTGGGGTCGGAGTAGATGAGGCAGCCGATGGCGCCTTTTTCGGCGGCGAGTTTGGGTTTAATCCCCCGCCAGGAACCGGCGTATTTAGCGATAACGATCTTTCCCCTGACGTCGATGCCACGTTTATCGAGTTCCTCGTAGTCGGCAGGAATACCGTAGTTGACGAATACCAGCTCTGCGGTTACGTCACCGTCGATGGAGAAACAATTATAGGGCGGCAGCGCCTCATCCTTTTGCTCCGTGTACGGATCTCCAGGCACGGGAAGCTCTTCCAGTACTGCGGTGTATTTAGTCGGCGCGATTAACTCCAGTTGCCGGATTTTGGGGGTGGGGAAGAGAACGTCGAAGCGTTCCACCTTCACGTCGAAGCCCCAGGAGCGGAACTTGTCGGCCATGAAATCCACGACCTTTTTATCATAGGGCGAACCGACGTGGTGGGGCCGGGCCGACATGAATTTCATCCACTCGTCGAGGTTACTGGAATTGATGTAGCCGTCGAACTTGGCTTCGGCGGCGCGCTGCGCTGCAGCGCCTTCGGCGGTGAAGCCCATCAGGCTACCGGATTGGGCGGAGAGGAAGCCTGTGAACAGGAATAATAAAGCGAATAATAGTGTGTGTCTCATTGGTATGGTGATTTAGGAAGGTTAGGGGAAGGTAGTGATGTTTGGAATAAACTGCTACTCCTACCCTCCCCTGCACCTGCGGCCGCGCCAAAAGAGCTATAATTCCCAACGCGACAAAATGTACCTTAACCCCACCAAAGCACTATTGATGATTTCAAGAATCCTACCCTTACTCCTGTGTTTACTCGTGTTTTCCTGCGGAGAGCAACAGGTACCTGACCTGACCCAAGGGGAATACCAGATAGCCCCCTTCACCAACCTCGACACCCTGGCCACCAACGACTGGTGGAACCGGGCAGACAACCCCATCATCGACCTGAAGATTGGGCGGGATTCCGTGATCGCCTTCGCTGCCTACACCGTATCGGAAGACGTGCTAAAACTGACCGCCCAGCTCTACCCGCTTTATCCTGCGGAAAGCCGGGAGGTAACGCTCGACACCTGGAACGGTGCTGGGTGGGAGGAAGCCCTGACCCAGCCGGTGCACGAACTGGGCTGGTCGACGACCTTCCAGATCGTCGCCTGGAACACCAGCCAGGACGCGAAATACCGCTTGCGCCACGGCAAAAAAGCCACCTACGAAGGCACCATTCGCGCCGTTCCGGATGGCAAGGAGGAGATTGTGCTGGCGGCCCTGAGCTGTAACTCCAATAAGGACCGGGGGATGCGGGAGAACTACGTCCGCAACATCAACCACCTCGATCCGGACCTCGTGTTTTTCGCCGGCGACCAATCCTACGACCACAAAGAACACACCGCCGCCTGGTTGAAATTCGGCCTGCAGTTTCGGGAGACCTTCCGCCACCGGCCGATGGTTTCTATTCCTGACGACCACGACATCGGCCAGGGCAACCTGTGGGGAGAGAACGGCAAGATTGCCAGCGGCAGCCACGGAAACGACGGTGGCTACTTCTACCACCACGAGTACGTCAAGATGGTGGAACGCTGCCAAACCAACCACCTGCCACCACCTTATGATGCGACCACCATCGAGCAGGGTATCGGCGTTTATTACACTAATTACCGCCTCGGCCCGGTCGACTTTGCCATCATCGAGGACCGTAAATTCAAGTCCGGCCCTGCTGGTAAGATACCGCAGCAAGGGCCCCGTCCAGACCATATTCTCAACCCCGATTATGCCCCGGCTTCCGTGGACGTTCCCGGCCTGAAGTTGCTTGGTGACCGTCAGCTGGCTTTCCTGGAAGCGTGGGCACAAGACCAGCAGCCCGGCCGGATGAAGGCGGTGCTTTCCCAAACCGGTTTTTGTGGCGGTGCGCACATCCACGGTTCGCAAGACAATCGGCTCCATGCCGACCTGGATTCCAACGGCTGGCCGCAGACCGGCCGTAACAAAGCCCTGGCCCTGATCAAGGAAGCCAATGCCGTCCACATTGCCGGAGATCAGCACATCACTACCGTAATCCAACATGGCATCGAGGAATACCGCGACGGCCCCTGGGCCTTTGTCGTTCCTGCCATCGTCAACAATTACTACTCCCGCTGGTGGTGGCCAGAGGACGAACAGGCTGGGGCTAACCCGGTAGCAAATACATTACTTCCCTGGACTGGCGACTACCGCGATGGCTTCGACAACCGGATTTCCGTACAGGCGTATGCTAACCCGGATACGCCGTCCAATGGTGCGGGCTTTGGGGTCATCCGTTTCCGCCCGGCGCTGGAAACCGTCGTTTTTGAATGCTGGCCGCGGGAGGCGGATCTGACGCAGCCTGGGGCGGAGCAGTTTGTGGGGTGGCCGGTGGTGGTTAATTGATTAAGGGTGAGGACCTCCCGGTCCGAAACGGGCAAGGGAGCGCAGCGATTTTGCCCGTGGTGTAGGGGTTACGCAGCATTTATGCTACCACGTCAACGAAAACGAGGGGATGAATCCCCTCGCTACGAGAGACAGCCCTCCGGGCTATGGTGCAGGGGAGCAACCAAGGAGCAGGAAGAATACGGCGATAACGGCGAAGGGGTGGGTTTTCATAGACGTAACCCAGCAATCACCCCCTCCACATCCCGAAACAAAATCCCTCAGATTCCCACCGTAGCAGCAGCAGCCAACTTATGTGGGCTGTCATCGATCAAGGTAAGCTCCTCCGGAGCGTAGGGAAGTTCTTTTATCAGGCGTTCAAAAAAGGCTGGCTCTTCTTTGAGGACCCCGTAGTCATAAGAGTAGATCTGCCGGGTAGCCCAGGAAGCAAAGTCGAAACGTTTCGCAACGTATTGGATGTTCTCCCGGTAATTGTCACTGACGACGATGATGTCGTACCTGGCGTTCAAGTAATCCACCAATTCGGTATTCATCTCCAGGGTATCCCAGATGGCTTCCAGGAATTCCTGGTCGGTAAGCTGCTGGTTGGTGGCGGCATTGTACTCGGCCAAAAAGGTAGGTAAAGTAAAATCGCCTACACTCAGCCCGCCACCATACTTGCGATTAAGCGGGGAGATTACCGACCAGTCGATCAGTTCATTGGAACGACCGGTGGCTTGGAAGACTACGCCGCCTAGGTCTAGGAGGATGGGGGGGGCTTGAGCATCAGTTGGCTTTAGGATTTGCGAATTCTGAAGAGAAACTTACGAACTATCCCTGCTCTACTTAAAATTCCGGCTTCCACGAGTGATGACATTTGACATTCCTTACGGCATTTAAATGACATGGATCGGAAAGGTTCGAGTAGTTTGGGATTTCCAAATGTAGTGTATTACCGTCGGGATGATAATTCACGTCCAGACTTAGGCAGCCTGGCCCGAAGTACATATTTCTAAAGAGACGGCTTATATTTCCTACTACCGGGAAAGGATTCTCCGAATCATAATTCAGATATACAGAATTGTCACTTGTTATGTCAAGTGTTTCCATCCAATCGTGCGCTGAATGATTTTCTTCAAGTTGCCCTTGCATAATATGCCAATGCCCCGTCAGATTAGGTTGCCATATCCGCCAGCCAAGGTAACCGCTTGAGGAGATGGCGAGGCTTGCTAGAAATAGGCTGATGGTGAGTTTCATGTTCTATAGATGAACAGATCACAATTCTTGGCGGGAGGAGGTATTATACGTTCAATTAGGCGGAGCGCGCCCAGGCACGATGTCATTGCTAACAGTCACGCCAGGAGGCGCTCCTCTCAAATTAAGGGATAGATCAAGGTTTCGTCAATTCCTTTACCCATTCACGCAATCGGAGACAGCATCGTTCAGGTGCTCCCAAATTAAGAATCGAGAATCGATTACCCCTTAATCCCATAAATAACCGGCGAGTCCGTCTCATAAAAGAAGAAACTCCAGATGTCGGCCTGCTCCTCGATCGACTTGGAGATGGGCTTTCCGGCCCCGTGGCCGGCATCAACGTCTACGCGAATCAGCACGGGGTTGTCTCCCTGGTGCGCCTCCTGGAGGCGCGCAGAAAACTTAAAGGAGTGGGCCGGAACTACCCGGTCATCATGATCTGCGGTAGTGACCATGGTAGAGGGATATTTCGTACCGTCTTTCAGGTTGTGCAGCGGGGAATAGCCTTTCAGGTAAGGGAACATATCGGGGTCTTCACTGCTCCCATATTCCGGAATCCAGCCTTTACCGACGGTAAATTTATGGTACCGCAGCATGTCCATCACGCCCACGGCCGGGAAGGCCACGGCGAAGAGGTCGGGCCGCTGCACCATGGCTGCGCCCACCAATAAGCCACCGTTGGACCCACCAGCAATGGCCAACTTCTCCTTCTTGGTGTACCCTTTTTCGATCAGCCACTCACCGGCAGCGATGAAGTCGTCGAATACGTTCTGCTTGTTCTTCAGCATACCGGCTTGGTGCCATTCTTCGCCGTATTCGCCGCCGCCACGGAGATTGGCCATGGCGAAAACCGCGCCGTTCTCCAGCATCGGGATACGGAAGGCGGAGAAGCTCGGGCTCAGGCTGATGTTGAACCCACCGTAACCGTAGAGGTAGGTTGGGTTATTACCGTCCAGTTCCAGGCCTTTTTTATGGACCAGGAACATAGTTACTGGCGTACCATCCTTGCTGGTGTAGGTCACTTGTGATTCCTCGAAATCCGTCGGATCAAACTTCAGCTCCGGCTGGAAGAACGGCCGGCTTTCGCCAGATTCTACGTTGTATTCGAAGATGGTGTAGGGGTAGGTAAAACTGGTGAAGCCATAGTACAGTTTCATCTCGTCTTTCTCGCCGCCGAAGCCGCCGGCGTTGCCGAGGCCGGGCAGTTCGATCTCTTCCTTACCGGTACCGTCGTAGTTCATTTTATACCAGCGGTCGGTCGCCTTTTCCAGGTAGTTGACAAACAGGTAACCACCGCCGGTATTGACGCTGGCCAGCAAGTTATCGCCTTCGGGGATGATCTCCGTCCAGTTCTCCTTTCCGGGCTTGTCCAGGTTGATTTTTACCAGGCGGTAGTTCGGTGCGTCCACGTCGGTGATGATCCAGAAGTCCTTGCCTTCATTGTGAATCACGCTGCTCTTTTGCTTGGTCTCGGGGAAGAGAGCAATGGGCTTACCGGAGGGAAGGTTTTTGCCGTCGAGCGGGAGGTAGTAGAGGGCAAATCCGTCGGTGCCGGGGGCGGCGTACATCACGAAGTAGTCCTCTTCCTCGGTCGTACCACCGTAGTGGTAGAAGGTCGGGTTGTTCGTGTCTTCGTAGATGAGTTGGTCGTCGCTTTGCGGCGTACCGAGCTTATGGTAATACACGCTGTGCATCAGGTTATTTCCCTTCAGGGCTTCACCGTCCTTCGGCGCGGGATAGCGGCTGTAGAAGAAGCCGTCGTTGTACCAGCCGGTACCGCCGAACTTCACCCATTCCAATTCGTCTTCCAGGTCGGTATTTGTGGCCAGGTCACGAACGTAGATATTTCCCCAGTCCGAGCCTGCCTCGCTTCGGCGGTAGGCCATGTACCGATCGTCTTTGTCCGCACCGAGCAGGCCGATGGCCGTGGTGCCCGCTTCGTTCATGGTGTTGGGGTCCATGAACACCTTTTCTTCGCCGTCTTCTCCTTCTTTATAGTAGTAGACCGACTGGTTCTGCAAGCCGTCGTTCTTGCCCCAGATATAGTACTCCCCCACCTTATTTGGCGCACCGATGCGGGGGTAGTTGACCAGTTCGGTCATCCGGTCGGCAAAATCTTTGCGGAAGGGGATGTTCTTCAGGTAGCCAAAGGTGGTTTCGTTCTGGGCGGTTACCCATTGTTTGGTGTCTTCGGCGTTGTCGTCTTCGAGCCAGTGAAAATCGTCCCGTACCGTTTCTGCACCGTAGGTATCGGTGTGTGCTATTTTCTTGGTGTTGGGGTACGTTACGGGGATCGTCGGGTAATCGGTGGTCTTGCTCATTTCTTCTTTTGGGGTGTCTGCGCAGTTGGCGCGCAAAAGTAACAGCGTGAGCATTGGTTAGTTCTTGTAAACTATTGATTAAACAGGGCAAACCTATCAGACTAGTTTCATTCGTTGGGAGTGTTTGGCCGGAACTAAATCACCCCTTCAACTTCTCCGGCAACTCCCGAAAGCCCATATTGTAAAGCGTAAAGCCAAACATATCCGCCGCCTGCTCGATGCGCTTGCTAACGGGCGTACCGGCGCCGTGTCCGGCATCCGTCTCGATGCGGATAATAACCGGGTTATCACCAGCCTGCTTAGCCTGTAGTTCGGCGGCAAACTTGAAGCTGTGGGCGGGTACTACGCGATCGTCGTGGTCGCCGGTAGTGACCATCGTGGCGGGGTATTTGGTGCCGGGGCGGACGTTGTGTACCGGAGAGTAGCCCTTCAGGTACTCAAACATCTCTTTGTTGTCGTCGGCCGTACCGTAGTCATAAGCCCAACCGGCACCAGCCGTGAAGGTGTGGTAACGCAGCATGTCCAGCACGCCAACGGCGGGCAGGGCAACCTTCATCAGGTCGGGGCGCTGGGTCATGGTAGCGCCTACCAGCAATCCACCGTTGGAGCCACCGCGGACGGCGAGGAAATCCGACGAAGTATAGTTTTCACTGATCAGGTATTCTGCTGCGCCGATGAAGTCGTCAAAGACATTCTGCTTCTTCAGCTGGGTACCGGCGTCGTGCCACGCCTTACCGTATTCGCCGCCGCCACGGAGGTTTGGCACAGCGTAGATGCCGCCCTGCTCCATCCAGACTGCGTTGGTGATGCTGAAGGACGGCGTCAGGCTGATGTTGAAGCCCCCATATCCGTAGAGGATCGTCGGGTTCTTACCGTTACGCTCCATCCCTTTTTTGTAGGTAATGATCATCGGTATTTTCGTGCCATCTTTCGAATTGAAGAAGACCTGCTCGCTCTCGTACTCGTCCGGATCGAAGTCGATCGCTGGCTTCCGGTAAAGGTCCGAAGTCCCGCTCTTCGCGTCAAAAGCGTAGATGGGGCCCGGTGTTTTGTAGTTCGTAAAGCTGTAGTAGAGCGTCTCGGCGTCGGCCTTGCCGCCGAATCCTCGGGCGGTACCAATTCCGGGCAGATCAATCTCCCGCACCAGTTTCCCCGCGTAATCATACTGCTTCACCTCCGAGATGGCATCCACCATGTAGTGGGCAAAGATGTAGCCGGAGCCCGTTCGTGGGCTCAGGACGTACTCCCGTTCCGGGATGAGGTCCACCCAGTTTTCGGGGCTGGGGTTACTGGCGTCCACCGTAACGATTTTCTTATTCGGGGCCTCGAGGTTGGTGATCATGAACAGCTTGGAGCCTTTATTGTCCAGCAAACCGGTATCACTGTCGGTGTGGTCCACTATGGATTTCATCGGGCTATCGGGCTTGGTCAGGTCCTTCAGGAACAGCTTATTACCAGAAGTGGAAACGCTGGCGGAAATAAGCAGGTAGTTATCATCTTCGGTAACCGAAACGCCAACGTAGCGGTGCTTCTCGGCGGCGGTGCCGCCGAAGATGAGTTCGTCGCCTTTTTGTGGCGTCCCCAGCTTGTGGAAGTAAGCCTTATGCTGGTCCGTCTTAGCCGACAACTCACTACCTTTCGGCTTATCGTAGCTGGAGTAATAGAAGCCTTCGTCTCCTTTCCAGGACATGCCGCTGAACTTGATGTCCACCAGCGTATCCTCCATGATCGTCATGGTTTCGGCGTCCATCACGATGATTTTGCGCCAGTCGCTGCCGCCTTCGGAGATCGCGTAGGCAGCAATTTTTCCGCTCTTGGAAAAGCTCATTCCACCCAGAGAGATGGTGCCGTCGTCGCTGAATTTATTCGGGTCGAGGAACACTTCGTCCTCGCCGTCTTCCTTTACCCGGTAATAGACGGACTGGTTCTGTAGGCCATCGTTTTTCGAGTAGTAGGTATGGTCGCCCTCGATGAAAGGAGCGCTGATTTTTTCGTAGTTCCACAGTTTTTCCAGCCGCTCTTTGAGGGCTGCACGGAAGGGAATATCTTCGAGATAGTTGAAGGTGACTTTGTTCTGGTTCTTGACCCATTCGCCGGTTTCGGCACTCCTGTCATCCTCCAGCCAGCGGTAGGGATCGGCTACTTCGGCACCGAAATAGGTCGTAACGGTGTCGACAGCCTTGGTTTCCGGGTAAGTGAGGGGTGCTTGTGCAGCCGTTTCCGGATCAGCATCCTGGCAGGAGAATAGGCAGAAAAAAATGAGGAGTGCGAGTAGCAGACGTTGCATTATATTTGATTATTTTGGTTAGAGCACGAAAGATACGGGGAACGGTGGAATTGGGATTTGGAGGGCTTTTAGGGAACGTCATTTTGGCGCGGCCGCAGGTGCAAGGAGCGGCCCCCGGACGAAGCTACCTCCGGGAGCGAGCAATAGCGTCTGCCTCCGGCAGCGCAACCCTGAGCCGTAGGAGAACGCATCCACTCGCTCCCGGAGGTAGCTTCGACCGGGCATCCTCATGCCCCCTACCCTTTTCCCTACACCAAATGATCTCTTTACTACCGCCGCCGCAAAAATGGCGGCCATCCGCGAAGTCGGCGGGATCACGGAGGTAAAAAAGGTCGCCCTAACGGCCGCAGGCCTCCCCAACGGTTGATCATACCATTGCGCGCTGTGCTATCTTCGCGGCCTAAACCAAACTTCTATCTCAACCATCTCCAAGAAACCAAAAACCGGCCTTAAGGGCTTAGTCGAAAATTGGCAAAGTGATCTTATCGCAGCCATCAGCGTTTCGCTGGTGGCATTGCCACTCGCCCTTGGCGTTGCGTATGCTTCTGGTGTACCGCCGATGGCGGGGCTGACCTCCGCCATTATCGGCGGTATCGTAACAACTTTCTTCCGGGGCAGTTACGTGGGCATCAATGGTCCGGCGGCAGGTCTAATTGCCGTCATTCTCAGTTCGTTATTGCTGTGGGAGGGGGATCCTAAGGCACTCAACTACGTGTTGGCGGCCATTGTAGTTTCCGGTGGTTTACAGGTAGTGCTGGGCGTCCTGAAGCTGGGGAAATTTGCGGAAATCTTCCACTCTTCGGTCATCCACGGCATTCTGGCGGCCATCGGGATCATCATTTTTGCCAAACAGATCCACGTGGCGATGGGCACCACTACGGTAGAAACGGGGACCATCGAGACCCTGATCGATGCCGTCCGCCAAATACCAAACATCAACCCTTTTGTTGTTACCATTTCTCTGGCGGGACTGCTGCTCCTGATCTTTCAATCCCGGATCAGTTACAAGCTCTTTCACATCATCCCCGCGCCGCTGTGGGTACTCCTTATCGGGATACCCTTTGTTTTTCTCTTCGGTTTTTCCGAAACGGGAAGCATCGAGTTTTTCGGAAAGGCCTACGAAGTAGGCCCACAGTTGCTGGTTGATATTCCCCGGAACCTGGCAGACGCCATCGTACATCCCGACTTCTCGCAAATCCAGACCTGGAAATTCTGGTCTTCGGTAATTTCCATTACCATGATCGCCAGTATCCAGTCCCTGGCCATGGGCCGAGCCGTTGATAAACTGGACCCCTACAAGCGAAAAACCAACCTCAACAAAGACCTGATCGGCGTAGGAATAGCCACCATGGTATCTGGTGCCCTTGGCGGACTGCCCATCATTACGGTCATTGTGCGAAGTACGGTCAACATACACAACCACGCTAAAACGAAGTGGTCGAACCTTTACCACGGCCTGCTCCTGCTGCTGTTCGTACTGGTCTTGGCACCGGTCATCTCCCTGGTTCCGCTGGCATCGTTGGCGGTACTACTCGTCTTTACTGGCTATAAACTCGCCTCCCCGCAGGTGATTCGTCACGTGATGGACCAGGGTATTGAGCAATTGGTTTTCTTCATGGGAACGGTGATCATTACGCTCTATACAGACCTACTGATCGGTATTCTTGGTGGACTGTCCCTGGCCATGGGTACACACTTTCTGTTGGCCAAATTATCCATCGGCCAATTCATCCACATGATCCAGCTACCAGGCTCCAACCTGTTTTTGCGAAAGGACGGTGGGTACGACCTCAAAGTTAAAGGCGTGGCCAACTTCCTCAGCGCGATCAAGATGAACGACCTGCTGAACGAGGTCCCTGCGGGCAGTAACCTGTTCATCGACCTCTCTAAGGCGCGGTTAGTTGATTTCTCCATTCTGGAGAAACTGTATGACTTTGAACGCGCCCACGACATCACTGGTGGTACCGTCACCATCGGCGGGCTGGAGCAGCACATCTCCTCTACCTCACACAAGCTAGGACTGAAATTACTGACCACCTCCGCTCACCAGCTCACCAGCCGGGAGAAAGGGATCAAAGAGATCGCGGACAAATACGGTTGGGGGTATAAAGCAGAGTCCGTCGATCATGAGGACTATTTCGAGCCCTTCTACTTTTTTCAGACGCGGCCCATCGAGTATACCACCAATTGCCTATGGTCTGTAGATGGAGACATTCAATGGGAGATCACCGATGTCACTTTCGAAGAAGGTGATTTTCTAGCCTACGAAGAATATAAAGCCACCCTGAGCCTGATCCGGTTTCCGCATCCCATTCCCCGCTTCAACATTGAGCGCAACGGCTTCTTCGACAAGTACATCGGCCTGGCCTTTCATAAGGATATTGATTACGATATTTACTCTGACTTCTCTGATGACTTTATCGTTCACTGCAACGACAAACCGGCCATGGACCGCTTTCTGACCCAAGAAATGCGAGACCTGATTCTGGACAGCGACGTCCAGCACCTGGAAAGTAGCGGAGATGCCATTCTGATTTTTCCCGACAAATTTAAGCTGGCGCCAGTGCACGAATACTCGCATAAATTGAAACTCATTCAGGAGATGCTGGCTTTGGTGAAGGGGTATCCGATGGAGGTGTAGTGAATGAAAAGAGGGGAAGGATGGGGCCCGGTGGCGCGGCCGCAGGTGCAGGGTGGTTGGATGAAGGAGCAGGGTGAGGCAGAAAGCCTAAACCCGGGGCAATGGATAGGATGGCAACTTGGCGGCGCACAGCGCCGCAACGTTTATGCCCTTGCTCAGACCCCGGGTAAAAGCCAGTGGTGCGGCCTTTCACCCGGAGCAAATAGATTCGACCACTCCGTGGTCATCGTTTTTACCGAGCGCTGCTGGAGGCAACTACTCGTAAAATTCCTTCCTATGGCCCTAAACATAATTATCGCCCCATCGCTTAGGGACGCGAATTAAATAAAACGTGTTTCTTGACCTGACGCTTTTGTTCTCGCCGTTCTTGAAAAATTCTTTGCATAGCCGTAGCTACGGAAATAATTTTTAAGAGC
>JBLHRW010000061.1:0-17179 GCA_047626445.1 Neolewinella sp. | reverse complement strand
AAAACCAGAGTTTTCAATCCTTTCGAGAGCTGGCCCTGACAGTTTATAGTTGGCAACATAAGCCCAATCGGCAATGCGCGAAGGCCCACAACCTGTGACAAGTGCATCCGCGTTATCTCCAACAAGTCCCCATAACTCCCCAAACCGCTCCCACTTGTAATCACTATCTTCATCTTTCATGTCAAAAAATAAAGAAACATAATCTTTAGAGGTTTCATCCAGGTCATTCTCTTGAATAAAATCCCAAATCTTAGATGTCATAACCGGATCCCCTTTTAGCTCAACAAAGCGAGCATATGGATCATTTAACAGAAGCTGAATAGTTCTAGCTTTTAGGCTATTTACCGCACACGGAGAACTCAAACCTCTGCTTTCCAACTGATCCAGTACACTAGCGGAAGTACATAAATACTGCTGAATGAGCAAATTAGGATTGCCGATTTTCCCAAAATGGTTCACACACTTAAGGTATTCGTCCTGTATAAGATCGAGGGCTGCTTGTTGGTCTTCACCATCCGTCAGGCATTCGTCCATAAGATTAACTAAATCCTCAACGACGGGAGCCTTTTTAAGCTCCTCGTAAAAGTCTGATATATTAAGCGGACCTCCGTTGCCCGAAGGATCTGTATTCAAGCCGCCTCCACCGTTTCCACTACTACCTGAAGCAACAGAAACTCCTCCCCGGCTACTCAATATACGGCCAAATACTCCCCAAAAAGTCGCCCCATTACTGTTTGATCCGCTGGTGCTATTTCCGGTTGTCGATCCAAAAGCATCTCCAATGGCTGTGAAAAAGTTAGCCAGCCAACTACTTCTCGAATTTCTCGTTCTTCTATTCCCTGAAGGAGAAGGGCAGACCACCCGATCTCCATGAAATAAGTTTCTTAACCATTCCCAAGGATTAAACGATATCAAGTTCTCTTCACAAGATTTGTTGCCGGTGCTTTCAGAAATTTTCATTTGATCAAAGACAAGTCTGTCTTTATCGTAAGCAACACTCACAAGGGTTCCATCGATCACTTCCGCAACATGACTAACGGAAAAATCATCGCGGCCTACAAAAATGTAACCATTTAAAGCATCCAAGGAGCGATTCGACAACGTTTCTTCGGTCGACTCAAATCCGATGATGTTGAAATCCATAACACCATTGTCGCCGTTGAAGAAGACCAGGTAAATGTTTTCATGCGAACTTTGTACTACATTCTCTTTTAGCCAATAAGGAACCAGTAGTAACGTGTCATTACCTTGAAATACTATTTCGCGTGCGGATTTCCATACTGGGAGTAAGTCTGAAATTGATTTACTTTCCGCCTTATCTGTTTTACCCCCATTATTGAAAACATTTTGGGCCTCGACTAACATCGAACTGGAAGAATTTGCAATCCCAACTGGTTCAGTAAAGATTTCCTTTTCCGGAACTAAGACGCCTTCTTTTTCGCAAGCATAAAAAGTCATGCTGATGAGGATGATTGCAATCCCTACGAAACTAATTCGAAAAAATGCGTGGGGGGGTAAATTTCATGATTAAGAGATGCCGTATAAATAACTTACGCCTTTTGACCGCCTTATTTTGCCCTCCCCAAATTTAAAAATAATTTCCGTAACTGAGGCTATGCAAAGGATTTGTAAATTCGGTGAGAACAAAAGCGTCAGGTCAAGAAACAAGGTTTATTTAATTCGCGTCCCTAAGGTATTTATTCGTATTTCTTAAACCCAATCATTTAATAGTATTGTGCAATAACTAAACAATTTTTCTCCATCATCTAAATTTACTATGCTCCCCCTCAATCCACCAAAAACACCGCATTGCTAAACAACAACTTACCCTGCTCCCAGAACCCGCGGTACAGCGGGTTGTCGATCATATAGACGACCTGTCCCCGGCCCATGCTTTGCACACCGAAGACGAGGGTTTCCTGGATCTCTTTTTTGGCCTTGCTGCCGATGAAGCCTGAGATAAATGGTTCAGTGCGGATGCGGCCAGCATTGACGCCAGACTCTAGGTAATCGTAGGTGTCACTGCCGGTTTTTAGGCTGTGGTAGTGCTCTCCAATGCCGAAGCTGAGGGGGTAGGTCTCGTCCATCTCCACGCCGACGATGGCACCGGGGTTGAAGCCGGAGATGAAGCGGCGCTCCGCGCCGCCGTGCGGCAGCAGTCGGGGATCTGACGCATCGTCCTCCTCTTCCGCATCGTCCTCCTCTTTTTGCTTCAGGTCGAAGCCATCAAGACGGCTTAGGCTGCGGTTAGCACCGCCGATGGCGATGATCTTTCCGCCAGCACGGACCCAGTCGGTCAGGGTCTCGGAAGCGTCACTGAGGTCATAGCGGCCGCTGGGGAAGATCAGTACGTCGTAATCACCGTCGGCTACGTCACCGAGGTCATCGGCGTTGAAGATGCTGACGGGGTACTTCAGGTCCTGCTCGAAGTAGTACCATACCTGACCAAACTGGTTGGGGTTGACATCTTCTCCGCTCACAATGGCGACTTTCGGGGCTTTCTTCAGGCTGTAGACACTGCTGCCCAGGTCGCCGCCAGAAACACTAAAGCCTGTTTCCAAGATACTCAGTGGTACTTCGTGCTTGTTTACCAGATTGCGGACGGTAGCGGTGAAATTATCGGTCTTGCGGTTGTCGCCTTTGTTAATGACGATGGCGCCGGACTGGAAGCTATGCTCTCCGAACTGGAAATCACCCGTAGCCGTCCGGGCGTTGACGCCGGCGTTGAGCAGGTCGCCGAGGAAGGCGGCACTGGTCAGGTCGGTCCACGGCACCACGTAGGAGTAGGCTTTAGCGAGGTCTTTACCGGCGAAGGGATCGTTGTAGGCGGGCAGTTTGAAGGGTTCAGTTTTTACCGAAAGGCGTTGCTGGCTGGCCTGGGCTTCGAGGCCGTAGGCGAGGGGGACGGACCAGGCGGTGATGTCGTAGGTGACAGAATCTTCGACCATCGCGTCGGGGTCGAAGAGCGTTTGGGCCAGTACGGAGCGTGGCTGGAAGGCGCTGATGACGAGGTCACCTGCGGCGATGGCGCCAGCGACGGTTCGCCCGTCCTGGTAACTGTAATAGGACCCGTTGGCGGTGGCCGTTGCCCGGGAGTATTGGATACCGTTGCGGTCAAGTAGTTGGGTCAGGCGGCGCAGTTTGCCACGGGGGGAGTCACCGCTGACGACGTAGGTCAAGTATTTTCCCTGCGGCTTGGTGGTCGCCTGCTTGAAATAATTACGGAAGTTCTCCAGTAGGCGGTCGCTCTCTTTGCTGGCGATCTCGACGGTACTCAGGGAGGTCGTACGGTGGTGAGCGATGCGATCGGCCAGGGTCAGGACATCTCCGTTGGGTAGGTCGATGGCGCGGCCGGCGCGGCTGTGACCGCCCTGTTCGTAGGTCATTCCGATGGCACCGTTGAAGGTTGGCCAGGTATCGCCGTAGCTGGGGTAGAGGAGGTCGAAGCGCTCACGGGTAAAGTAGAGCCAGCCTTCCCGATCGAAGTATTTGGCGTGGTTCTTCCCGATCTCTGTCTGGAACTCTCCTTGCCAGTCGGTGATGTATTCGTGGAAGGGCGCGGCCGCAGGTGCAAAGTAATACGGACTGGTATAACCTTGTTCGTGGAGATCAGCGTGGATGTGGGGCATCCACTGCTTGTATTTGATCATCCGTTGCTGGCTTTCGACCTGGGTTTGCCAGGCCCAGTCTCGGTTGAGGTCGAACAGGTAGTGGTTGACGCGGCCGCCGGGCCAGGGCTCCTGGTGCTCACGGGTGCTGGGGTTGGGGTCGAGGCCGAGGGTGGCCGTTTGGCGGTACCAGTTGGAGTAGCGGTTGTAGCCGTCGGGGTTGATGCTGGGGTCGAGGATGACGATGGTATTCTTCAACCAATCACCCGTTTGTGGGTGGCTGGTGTTGACTAAGTCATAGAGGACACCCATGCTGGCCTCGGAACCACCGGCTTCGTTGCCGTGGACACTGTAAGACAGCCAGACAATGGCAATATCCGCCAGCGCCGGATCGGGATCACCCGACAGTAGGCCAGTAAGGCGCAGATTGTTTTCCCGGATGGCCTCCAGGCGGGTAATATTCTCCGGTGTGGAGACGAAGGCCAGCAGTAGCGGCCGTGCCTCGTTCGTCCGGCCATATTCCTCCAGTATTACCCTGGGGCTAGCTTCTGCTATCTGTTGATAATAGTCCACCAGCAGGTGGTGTGGGGTGAAGGTTTCGCCAAGATCGTGTGGCAGGAAATCGCTGGGAGAGACGACCTGACTGAATACGGGGGAAAAGGAAGAAAGGAGGAAGAAAGGGAGAAATAGAAGAGAGTAGGGAAGTCCGCGCATTTTGGGGTGTGTTGCTGAATTTGGAAGGGATAAAGCTACGGAAGTAGGCGCAAAGTAGCTACGCTCTCTTGCTCGGCAGACGGCCTTCGGCCTTGTTAGTGGTTAGAAGGTAGGCTACCGCAGGTGGTCGCTCACTTCGTTCGTTTGCCGAATTTGGATTATGAACAGCTGCCCCTTGCTTCTTTGACCCTTTCCCTGCACCTGCGGCCCCGCCCAGATCACCCCATCCAGACCCGCACACCCAAAGCGACACCAAACACGGCCAGCGCGATGGCCCCCAGTCTTTGCACCCGCAAGATAACCTTGGGTTGGAGGAAATCACGAAGCTTCCTGGCTGCCAGCACCTTGATGGTGTCGGTGAGCACCATAGTGCCCAGAATACCGGCATAAATGGCCCAGGCTGCGGAAAGGTCCAGCTGCCGATCATGTACTTGTGAAACGGTGAATAGCGTCCAAAAACTTATCGTAAACGGGTTGAAAGTATTGATGGCAAAACCCTGTAGGAAGGCAGCGAGCAGGCCTCGTTTGCGAGGTAATTCCCGTTCGATGTCCAAATCAGGCGGATCACGAAACCACATGATGACCGCTGTGGTCAACAGGATGACACTACCGATGGCCCCAACGATGAGCCGGAAGGAAGGATCGTTGATCAGTTCATCCAGCGAGCCGATGCCATAGTGCGTGACCATAATGAACAACAAATCACTCCCCCAAATTCCTGCTGCAGCAAAAAAGGCCGCAAGGGTACCCCGTCGCAGACTGAGTTGCAGCAATAGGACCACCAGCGGACCCACCAGGATTGCCAGCAGGAGTCCGGCGCGAATGCCTTCGAAGAAGTAGTTTGATAGATCGATAGGAAATAGATTGATAGGCTGCCGCACGGCTTTGCTCGCTGCGCTTGTTCGCCATGTTATTGATAGTAGGTAGACTGATAGGGCTGCCGCAAGGAAGCCCTCGCTGCGCTCGATTATGAATTGGCAGGCACAAAGGAGCGTAGCGGGCATTTACCTGCGGCAGCCAAATCACTTATCACTTATTGCGTATCAATTTACGAGCGAAGCGAGCATTAATATGCGATAGCCTATAAATCTACCAAGCGCGAAGCGCATCTATCAATCTACCAAGGCAGCAGGCCGTCTATTTGAGCCCGTCTAGGCCTCGTCGTCCAGGATTTGTTCGGCGTGGATCTTGGTCTTCACTTTAGTGTAGACCCGGTCAATATTACCTTTTTCATCGATCACTATGGTGGTGCGCAATACGCCGTCATACTCCCGGCCCATAAATTTCTTTGGTCCCCAGGTGCCGTAGGCATCCATCATTTTATGTTCTTCATCGGCGAGGAGGGGCATCGGCAGGCTGTGCTTATCGATGAATTTCTGGTGCTTTGCCGGCTTGTCGGGGCTGACGCCGAGGAGCTCATAGCCTTTGGCCTGAAGCTCACCGAAGCTGTCGCGCAGCGAACAGGCCGCTGCGGTGCAGCCGGGGGTGTCGTCCTTGGGGTAGAAGAAGATGATCAGTTTTTTACCGGCGTAGTCGGCCAGGGATACGGTAGTACCATCGTGCAGTATACCGGTGAAGTCGGGGGCTTTGTCGCCTGCTATTAGTTGTGTCATGTGGTTGAAACGCGGAAGAGCGGTTGTGGTTGGCAGCGGGAGGGTTTCTGTTGGTTGCCGGCTGCGCCGGAGGCGGAGGGGCTTCCCCCGGATCCTGCTCGCAGCTATGCTGCTTGCGGCATCCGGGGTTAAAACGATTCGATCCCTCCGGGATCCGGTGGAGGGCTGCTATCTTTGTGGTGTTTCTACCTTATCACAACCAACCATGCAGCAGAAGTTCGTTTTTTTCCTGATCCTGGCCGTTGCCGTCGCCATTTATTGGCCTATCCTGCGCATTGCCCGGAAGACTATTACCGCTCGTGGGCAAGCTGGACGGAGTAATAGTATCTTATTCGCGGTGCTGCTGATTCCTTTGTTTGGACCCCTCATTTTTCTTGTGGTGCGGGGGAGATTCGAGGTGAAGGAAGAAGGAGAGAATAACTGAATGGGAGAATGATTGAATAACGGACATTCACTCATTCACTTCCCTTCCAGTGCCCGTTGCGACTTAGCCGCATAATCGTCCAGATAAAGATCAAGGTGCTTGCGCTTGTACTGCATCACGAAACGAGGGTGGGAGAGAGGAATGACCTCGCCGAACCAGCCCTGCTCGTCGTTGAGGGCCTTCAGGAATTTATAGTTCTTCCCTTCCCCGAGGCAGAGGAGGAAATCCCGCCGACTACCAAAAGCTAGCTGCGTATCGAAATTCTCGATGATGCGGGGGCGGATGGCCTTCTCTAGTTTTTTGTCGTCGTAGTAGTTGTAGTTCTTACCGTCCTTGGTGAAACCGAGCGGACAGGCGGAGGTAATGTAAAAGTCCTGGTAAAAGGCTTCGGGGCCGCCCATGACGTTGATCCAGCGATAGATGAAGTCGGCACTCAATTCAGGGCGGGAAGTGAACGGGTGTTCAATGCCACAGACCTCGCGCAGCATCTTAGGCCCGGTAAAGGGCACGCCGGTAACCCCGGCGCCAAAACGGCCAGGATTGATGCCGGCCACGAAAATGCGGTCGCGGTCATCGTTGAAATACTTCTCGTAGAAGGCCGTCATGCAGGCCTGGGTATCCGCGCCGTCGAAGGGGAAGATGAGGTCTACGCCTTTGGGGAGCTTCCAGTTGGGCTGGAGGGTGGTGAAGTGGTAGTTGAGGACGGATTGGGAGAAGGACATGCTGGAACTATTGATCTGTTGGTCATATTGATCTATTAGGCTACTAAGGGACCAATATGACCAACAGATCAATTTACTTCTTCCGGAAGAAAATCGAAATCGGTACCCCCGTAAAGTCAAAATGCTGGCGAATCTGGTTCTCCAGGTAGTGCTTGTACGGATCCTTGATGTGCTGCGGGTGGTTGCAGTAAAAGGCGAAAGCGGGGTAAGCGATCGGCAGCTGCGTAACGTACTTGATGCTGATCTCCCGGCCACGGTAGCTGGGCGGCGCGTAGCGCTGCATCGACTTTTGCATCACGTCGTTGAGTTGGCTGGTCGAGATGCGGCGGTTCCGGTTTTCGTAGACCTGCATGGTGGCGTCGACCACCTTCATGATCCGTTGCTTTTCGAGCACGCTCATAAAGACGACGGGAAGGTCGTTGAACGGCGCAAATTTTTCGCGGACGGTCAGCTCGAAGTCCCGGGCCGTATTCGTTTCCTTGTTCTGGATCAGGTCCCACTTGTTGACGGCAATCACAACGCCTTTATTACGCTTCTGCGCGATCCGGAAGATGGCCAGGTCCTGGCTCTCAACACCGTCGGTGGCATCGATCATCAGTACAATAACGTCAGACTTCTCGATGGCGCGGATGGCCCGCATCACGGAGTAAAACTCTAGGTTTTCGTATACCTTGGCCTTTTTACGGATACCGGCGGTGTCGATCAGGTTGAATTCCCGGTCGAATTTATTGTAGTAGCTGTTGATGCTGTCGCGGGTGGTACCGGCCACATCAGTCACGATGTTCCGCTCCTCACCGAGTAGGGCATTGATGAAGCTGGATTTACCTGCGTTCGGCTGCCCCACGATGGTGATCTGTGGAATGGTGGTTTCTTCTTCCTCCCGGAATTCGATGTACTCCACCAGGGCGTCCAGTACTTCTCCGGTACCGGAGCCGGTGACGGAGCTGAGGAAGAAGGTGTTTTCGAAACCGAGGCTCCAAAATTCGTTGGCATCCAGCAGGCGACTGTGGTTGTCGACTTTGTTGACGGCAAGGATGACGGGCTTATTGGTCTTGCGCAGCATCCGGGCTACCTGCTCGTCGAGGTCAGTCAGGCCAGTAGCCACATCGACCATAAAGATGATCACGGTGGCCTCGTCAATGGCGATCTCTACCTGGTCGCGGATGGCGGCCTCGAAGACATCATCGCTGTTACGGACGAACCCGCCCGTGTCTACCACAGCAAATTCTTTTCCGTTCCAGTCACAGGTGCCGTACTGCCGGTCACGGGTCACGCCGCTCTGGTCATCGACAATACTCTGCCTCTCGCCGATGAGACGATTAAACAGGGTTGATTTTCCGACGTTCGGCCGGCCGACGATGGCAACAATATCCATGATAGTAACTAATTAGGGGGCGCAAAGATACGGCACTTATAACTGTCTGATAGAAATGGTGCTGCGTTGTTTATTCGGAATTGGCTGAAGCGTTTTTTTGGCGCGGCCGCAGGTGCAATTTTAAGGGAATAAAAAGCAGGGCTGGAACCACCCAGTCTCTTGTGGATTGCAGCTATTTGCGAGGTTGCTCCGGACGAAGCACCCTCGGATCGTAAGCGGCAATACGCGTGCCCGGAGGGCAACGCAATTGCTCACTGTCGGAGACATTTTCGTCCGGACACCGATTATTGCGTTGTTGCAGCTTGATGCGGGATGTGCAATGTTCAAAAGTTGAAAAAAAAACAAAGCATGCACTCTTTAAAATAAGATAAAAATATTTGTTTGTTTAGTTTCTGCCGACTATCTTTCCTATCACAGTGCATGGTAAAAAATTTGTAAACCGATGGAGAGTCGTGACTCCCCATCCCTAACCAATTATTACCATGAGTAACTTCCGGACCGAAATCAAATGGGGCTTCCTCTTCACCACCATGATGATACTGTGGATGCTCGGCGAACGCCTGGCGGGCCTGCATGGCGAAAACATTGCCCGGCACGCCACCTGGTCGAATGCTGTGCTGGTTCCTGCCCTGACCATCTACTGGCTGGCGCTCCGAGATAAGCGCGAAAACTCCTACGACGGTAAAATGACCTGGGCCCAGGGCTTCAAAGCCGGTGCCATCATCACCGCAGTTGTTGCCCTGCTCACACCTTTGACCCAGTGGTTGACTTCAGCTGTCATCTCCCCCGATTATTTTGCCAATGCCATTGAATACGGCGTCAGTTCCGGGCAAACTACTCAGGAGAATGCCGAGGCCTTCTTCAATAGGAAGAATTACATCATCTTGAGCTTCATCATGTCCATTGTGATGGGGCTGACCACGACGGCCATTATTGCCTTATTTGTACGTAGGAAATAGAGAGGACAAAGGTTTTGCTATCTTTCCAGCCTGATCGGAGGATAATTTATTCTACCTCCCTCCACAAGAACATAACCCCTCCTCCACTTTGTCTACCTTTTCTTTTCTGCTTGAAGGCCTGCGTAACCTACGTACTACCGGCACTCTGACCCGCAGCAGCACCGCTCTTTGCCATGCAGCCATTGATCGGATCGACTTTTCTACCGCCCGCACCATTGTCGAATGGGGAGCTGGTGACGGTGTGATCACCCAACACATCCTCAATCGGTTGCACCCCGACGGTAAGGTGATCGCTTTCGAGGTGAGCCCCGAACTATGCGAGGACATGCGGGCAATTGGAGATCCCCGCTTGGTGGTGGCGCAAGGCAGTGCAGAGAATATCTGCGAATGGCTGGTTAAAATTGATGCCGACAAAGCGGATCACATCGTTTCTGCCATACCTTTTACAACCCTGCCCAAAGACTTGGCTAAAGCCCTCGTCGAGGCAGCTAAAGCCAATCTTCGCGCCGGTGGTTGTTTCAACCAAGTGCACTACAGCTTAAAAACTAAAGGATACTACGAGGAGGCTTTTGGCCAGGTTGATGCCAAACGGGTGTGGCGTAACCTACCACCGGCCTGGGTTTTGTACTGTAGGAAGTAGGTTTAATAAGCAAGCAGTTTGCCCTACCCAGACAGTGTGAAATTGAAAGCTTCGGAAGGCATTCATTAAATACCCACAGCGTACTATTTCGCTTTTGGCGTTCCTAAGCCTCCGATGAAAAATCGTTTCGCTAAAATCCAAGCGATTTCTCCTCCAAGGCGTCGAGCCAGCCGCGGCAGCGGATGGCGCGAGCTTCTCGGAGGTGTAAATCGTGTAAATACCGGCCCCAGAAGCCTATCTTCCGCGCTCAAGCCAAGCCTCCCACGTATGTCTGACAGCCCCCTGCGCTCCAAAACCTCCCTTTGCACCCGCGACCGCGCCCTGATCATTATCCTGTTCCTGCTGATGCCACTGGGCCTGACCGCCCAGATTGGCCTCCACCCCCCCTCCGTTGATTACCAGCAGTTGGTCACGCCCAATGTTCGGATAATCTTCCCCAAAGGCTACGAAAATCGGGCAAACCGAGTCGCCTCGATGGTCGATGAACTGCAAGCCAACCATACGAGAAGCATTGGTGAAAAGCACTTTATGTTCGACCTAGTGCTGCAAACCCCGAATACGGAAATCAACGGCTACGTCGGCCTTGGCCCCTTCGTGTCCGAATTTTATGTGACGCCGCCACAACAGACCAACCTATTAGGTGGAGGAGACTGGGTGGACCTGCTGACGATTCACGAATTCCGCCACGTGCAGCAAAACAGCAATGAACGCCGCGGAATCACCAAACTTGCCTCCTACCTCCAGGGCCAGTACGGCTGGGCAGTATTGTCGGGCATCGCGACACCGAATTGGTTCAGCGAAGGCGATGCGGTGGTCTACGAAACGGCAATGACGCGCCTGGGCCGCGGCCGCACGCCAGCCTTCAGTAATACGCTGCGCAGCCTGCTGGACGAAGACGTGAGTTACTCCTACGCCAAAGCCCGTAACGGCAGTTTCCGCAGTCTGGTACCCGATCACTACCGCTACGGCTACGGTATGCTCACCTACGCCCGGGAACGCTTCGGCAACGATGTCTGGCGTTCCGTCCTGCACGACGGCGCCAGCTACAAAGGTCTGATCTACCCCTTCAGCCGGGCCTTGAAAAACAAGACTGGCTACTCGACCAAAGAATTGTACGAGACAACGATGGCGGACCTCGCCGCCCGGCAAGACAGCGCTCGTGCCGCCCGCCCGGCCCTGGTGCAGGGAACCTCTTTCGGCTATGCCGATAAAAGTGTGGTGAACTACCGCTTCCCGGTAGTCGACGGTGAAGACCGGGTGCTCGCCCTGCGCTCGGGCTACGACGTAATCCCGACCCTGGTATCGGTTTCGGCTACGGGCGAAAAAGACCGTGTACTCACCTCGGTTGGCATCCAGCGCGAGCCCTATCTTTTTGTCCGCGACGACCTGGCGGTCTGGATGGAAAACCGCCAACATTCCCGCTATACCAACCTGCGCTATTCCGATATCATCCTTTATGAATTGAGCAGTGGCCGTAAACGGCAGCTTACGGAAAAAGGCAAATACGTCTCACCAGCCCTCAGCTTTGACCGGCGGCAGATCGTCGCCGTTGCCCAGGACCCGCTGGTCGGCCCGCCCGCCATCGTGTTGCTGGAAACGAGCACGGGGAAAGAACTGAATAGGTACCCGCAAAACACGCAGGCCATCTCCTTTCCTCGGTTTTCTGCCGACGGGAAAACGATCTATTTCTATGACCGGAATTACGTAGGTATCGCGATAAAAGCGCTGGACCTGGTTACGCAAAAGGTGACTACTATCCGCGAGTCTGCCGCCGAATCACTGGATTATCTACAGGTCACCGCTGGCGGAAAGTTGTTGTTTACCAGTGGCCGTGACGGCATCAACAACGTCTACCAACTTGACCCGGAAACAGGCGCTACCAGCCAGCTGACCAACGTCGGTATTGGTGCGCAGTTGCCACACGTAACCGCCGCCGGCGAGTTGTACTACACGGAAGCTACCCCGCTGGGCCAGCGCCTTAGGCGGATGGAGGTGTCCGGCGAAAAAACTGCAGGTGGCCTTTATTCCGGCCTACCCGGTGGCCTGTTGCCTACGGGCCCATCAATTTTCGAGCGGCCGGCGGCATTCGCCGCCGAGGCTTATGATTTGTCTGCCAAGGTGAAAACCAAGCAATATCCAACGTCAGATTTTAGCGACAAACTGGGCGGTGTCAAACTACACAGTTGGTCGTTTAACGGCAGCTACCTCGAACCGGGCGTTACGGTGGAGGCACGCAATGCCCTGAATACTGTCAGCTTCGCAGCCACCGCCGATTACAACATCAACGAAGAACGTACCACGACCGGCGTAAGCGTTGATTACGGTGGCTTCTTTCCGGTTTTGGGGCTTGAGGCAAACACCCGGGGCCGGGCGTATGCGAGTTTACTGCCACGGACGGATAACGACACCTTCGATATTTATCAGTTTGACCAATTGCGGGTCGGGGTAAACGCTTCCGTGCCCTGGCAATGGGTCAACGGGGATTATCGCTCGGCCCTCACGCCGACGATTTCCTATACCTGGAATAAGCTGACCGAAAATGAGGTAGGTGATTTGCCGAATACTTTTGGGGAATTGGGCGTCAGCCTGCGGGGTTCGGTCTTTCGTCGGCAGGCTTTCCGGCAGGTGCAGCCCCGGTTTGGGGCGACCTTCTCGCTGGCCTATGATCAGGGCCTGGGCGAAGAGATCGGGAATCGGTTTTTGCTGCGCACCTCCTTTTACTTACCGGGCCTGGCCCCTACGCACGGTTTGCGATTGGATGCTGATTTCCAAGCACAAGATGCGGGGAATAATTACCAGTTTCCCAACCAGTTTTTCTACGCCCGTGGCTATGGCACGGTGATTAGCGACCAGGTTACCCGGTTGGGCGTAAACTACCAATTGCCGGTGGCTTATCCTGATTTTGGCATCGCAGGTATCACCTATTTCAAGCGCGTCCGGCTAAATGCTTTTTACGACTATAGCCGGCGGACGGTCGACCAATTTAATTTTACCCAAAGCCTCAGTTCCATGGGCGGGCAGGTGTTTTTTGATAACCGCTGGATGAATGCCCAGGACATTACCGTGGGGGTGGAGGCGGCCTATTTACTGGATGCCGCAAAAGTGGGTATCGAGCAGCAGGTGGAGTTTCGGATTTTGGTTTCTGGGGGCTTTTAGGGCGGGGGCGCAGGTGCTGGGAAGGGAGTAGAGGAGCAAGGGGAAAAGGTGCGCGGTTATGTCAGGACACTTAATACTTCCTGTGCATGATAGGATTGATGCTGGTTTTTAGTATGAAGAGTTTGACTTGAAAGACTACAAAGTGAAGAACCGGGAAGGGACGTTTAACCTAGAGGTCAGCATCTGTAGCCAGAAAGTAAGGTTGCCAAAGTATCATGACCTTGGTGGGACAAGGGAGCACATGAGTACTCTGATGTTAGATAATGGGAATATCTTGGTGGTTACTGGTTGGGTTCGTATGCTTATCATCGGAGATGAGGGGTACAACAATACCATAACGACTTACGAAAAAGGCATCCAAATGAGTAGATTATTTCTGAAGAACGATGTGATCGTTAAGACAGAACGCTCCAAATTTGACCTGTCAAAATGTAGGTGATGCTCACCCGCCCTTAACCCAAGTAGCCACCACGTCCCGTTGCATCTTCCCTACGGGTAATGGTTGACCATTTTTCATGACCAACTGGTTCCCTTCCAGGTAATCTACCTTGGATTTTTGGACAACAAAGCTCTTGTGGATTTTTAGGAAATCGTCAATGGGCAGTTCCGCGGCCAGGCTGTGGAGGGTCCGTGTGGTGAGGAGGAACTCCGGCCCGGTCCATACTTTGACGTAGTTGCCGCAGCTCTCCAGGTAGAGGATGTCGGCCAGTTCTAAGCGGCGATACTGGCGGTCTACTTTGATGAAGAGGTAGCCGTCGTCAGCGGTGTTCTTGTCTGCCCCTTGCTGCGATGTCTCCGCTATTGCACCTGCGTCCGCGCCTAATTCTCCCCGCACTTTATTGACCGCTCTTAAAAAACGACCAAACCGGAAGGGCTTCAGCAGGTAGTCGCTAACCTGTAACTCGAAGCTTTCGATGGCGTATTCTTCGAAGGCTGAGGTGATGATGACCTTGGGCTGGTGGGTGAGTGTGCGCAGGAAATCCAGGCCCATTAGTTCGGGCATGTTGATGTCGAGGAAGATCAGGTCAACCCGTTGTTTCTCCAACACGGCGTAGGCTTCCGTTGCCCGGTGGCAACTCCCGACGATGTCCAGGAAGTCCAGGTTTTTGGCATAGACCTCGATGATCTGGTGCGCCAGGGGTTCATCGTCGATGATCAGTGCGGAAATGTTGGCAGCGGAAACGGGCAAGCGGAGGGTTGATTTAGCGGGTGCGTTGATTAAATTCAGGAACCAATTCTTCCAGCGCTAATGCCGGCTCTGGCAAAGGATCCCCCTCCCACAAATTTAACACTACCCGGTAATCTTCCGGGCCTGCGTTGACGGTTATTTCGAAGCGGTCGGGATAAAGCAGTTCCAACCTTCGTTGCATATTTTCCAGGCCGACGCCACCGGGGCGTACATTTTTCTTTACTGTCGGGTCCAGGGAATTGTGGCAAACGAAGGAGATGTGACCGTTTTGCTCCGTCAGTTCCATCTGCAGGAAGCAGTCGCCAATGGCCGGCTCGATGCCGTGCTTGAAGGCGTTTTCCACAAGAATGATAAAGAGCAAAGGCGGGACGGCCAACTCGGGGTTGCTGAGGTTGACGGCCAAGTCGATGTCGGCGTTCTGGTGAAGCCGGATGCGCTGCAGGTCAAGGTAATCCCTAAGGTATTTTACTTCTTCCTGCAGCTGAACCCTTTCGTCTTTGGCTTTATAGATAACGTACCGCATCAGCTCGGCGAGCTGCAAAACGGTTTCTGGCGTTTCCGGCGCCTGGCGCAAGCTGAGGGCGTAGAGGTTGTTGAGGGTATTGAAGAAAAAATGCGGGTTGACCTGCTGTTTTAAAAGGTCTAGTTCCGTAGCCGTTTTTTCTTTTTCCAGCAAGCTGATTGTCCGGGTTTTACGAAACCACTCCAGGAGAAGGATGACTGGCAAGGACATCAGCATAAAACCGGTAGCAGCTGCATGGTTCTCCACCCCGATGATTCCGCCGGGAAGCCCAGCAGTATGCATTCCCCAAGCCGAAGTGATGGGGAAGATCAGCGCGTAGGCAGCGTGGATCGGCGCGTAGGCTAAGACCGTGGCTCCTGCTCCCAACAAGTAGTAGCCGATGCCGCGTTTGGCTAATAATTTCCGGTAGAGGAAGTGATGGTGAAAATAGAATAAGGCGAGGTAAGGGAGGTAGATCATGATGGTTTGCCAAACCGAAGTGAAAAATACGAACATCGTTTCCAGGTCATTGGTCTGCATAGTGGCATCATCAAAACCACCTTGACTAAGAACAGCAATGCAGGCGGCGAACAGGGCGAATAGGCCGATGATCTTAGGCGCGCTAGCATTGCCGAGATATTTACGAAAATCAGGTATCCATTTGCTGTTGAAAACGACGAACAGGGCAGTGGCTGCTACAAGGAACATGCCTCCGACGATTTGAATGACTTCGGTGTTCTTGCTTGCGTTATTCGGTAAAATGGGGCCGAAAATGGTGAGGTCATTCAGGGCGATTCCGGCAGGGAGGAGCAAGATGGGGTAGGCGCAGAAAACAAAGGCCCAAAGTAAGTGGTAACTCCTACGGCCCATACGCTCTTTCAGCTGCGAACGCAAGGAGACAAACCAAAGTACTGGTGCGTATATCAAGGATATACCCAGTACCAGGCTAAGGTAATTGCCTATGCCAATGATCTCTTCCTGTTCCGCCACCACTATGAGGGCAATAAACATGATGATACTGACGAATATCCAAACATGCCCCTTGAGAATAATGGCCTCCAGGCGGCTACCGATTTTATGCAATGGTTGTAACATGATGATCTTTTCAGTCAGTGTCATTGGTGGCTTCATATTGTGTCACAAATGACGTGACCAGGCCTTGATTTATGAAATATAGCTGATGAACGTCCACTAACGGCTGATGAACAAATGCTTCAATTAATAAACTGCCGCAAGTGCAGGTAACTCTGCACCAAGGCCACCTTCCGCAACGCCAGCGCGCCCTCAAAAGTCCGGTCTTCAACTTCCACACAAACGGCCCCGTCATAGCCGGTCTCCCGGAGGTAGCCGATGAAGCGCCCCCAGTCAACGTCGCCCAGACCGGGAAGCTTCGGCGTGTGCCACAGGTTGGGGTGGCTGAAAACACCGTGGTGGTTTCTTTTATCTACATCGATCCGGGCATCCTTGGCGTGGACGTGGATCATCCGTTCCGGGTAGTTGCGAAAGGGGAGGGTGTAGTCCATATGCTGGAGGATAAAATGGCTGGGGTCGTAGTTCAGCCCCCAATTGGCGTTGGGGATGTCGGCCCACATTCGTTCCCAGATGGCCGGACTGACGGCCAGGTTGGTCCCTCCGGGCCATTCGTCTTTCGTAAACCGCATCGGGCAATTTTCAATGCCGACCCGGACACCCCGTTCTTCGGCATAATTGACGATCGGCCGCCAGGTCGCCAGGAACCGGTCCCACTGTGCTTCAATGGTTTGGTCCTTGTCTCTGCCGACGAAGGTCGTTACACAATTGATCCCCAAGGCCACCGAGGCGTCGATTAGCGCCATGAGGTGATCGGTGTAGACTTTTGTCTCCTTTTCATCCGCCGCCAGCGGATTGGGGTAATACCCAAGGGCGCTGATGCTGACCTCATACTTTTGCTGCAGGGCTTTAATGCGGTCGACCTCTGCCGCATCCAGCTTGCTTACGTCGATGTGCGTCACCCCGGCGTACCGGCGTTCTGCCTTGCCGGGCGGCCAGCACATAACCTCCAGGCAGTCGTAACCGGTTTGGGCGGCGAAGGCCAGGTTTTCTTCGAGGGAGAGTTCGGGGAGGATGGCGGTGACGTAACCTAGTAACATAGATTGATAGATTTATAGATGGCGCTACGCGCCTTGGTAGACGAAAACTCGCTTCGCTCGTTTTCTTGGTAGACGGCCTGCGGCCTTGGTAGACGAAAACTCGCTTCGCTCGTTTTCTTGGTAGACGGCCTACGGCCTTGGTAGACGA